>JBGPFV010000007.1:0-21903 GCA_041483535.1 Terriglobia bacterium
CCGATGGCGCCGGTGATGATCGGGATGCCGTAGAGCGCGGGCGACTGGGTGATGGCGCTCGCGACCGGCCACGCCAGCGCTCCGATCTGGTGCTCTTCGGCGGTCAGGATGACGCTGGTGTCGCGTGCGGCGCGCACGATGGCTTCGGCGTCGAGCGGCTTCAGGGTGTGCAGGTTGAGGATGCGTGTCTCGTAGCCGAAGTCCTGCTTCAATATCCACGCGGCGCGCATGGCTTCGGGTACCATGGGGCCGCAGGCAGCGATGGTGAGGTCCTCGCACTCGTCGCGGTATTCGGACTCGAGTTTCGTCTCGAAGGCTTCGATGAAGTTCGGGGCCTCTTTGCGCAGGCGAATCACGTTGGCTTTGCCGAAGACGAACGGAGTCTTTTCGTCGGTGACGATAGGCGTCGCTTCGCGGGCGAAACGGATGTACTTCGGGCCGACATGCTTGAGCAGCAGGTAGTCGGTGGCTTTGCGCGTTTCGACGATGTCGCAGGGGACGACCACGTTCATGTTGGGCAGTCCGCACATGGCGAAACAGTCTTCGAGCGCCTGATGGGTAGCGCCGTCGGGGCCGACGCTGACTCCGCCGTGGGCTCCGGCAATCAGGACGTTGAAATTGCCGTAGCAGATCGAGGTGCGAATCTGGTCGAGATTGCGGGCGGCGGCAAAGGTCGCATAGGTGCCGAAGACCGGAAGCTTCCCTTCCCGAGCGAGTCCGGCGGCGGCCGAGGTGGCCGACTGCTCGGCGATGCCCATGCTGATCCAGCGCGCCTTGCGCTCGGGCTTACCGGCATAGAACTCGCTGATGGTGATGGAGCCGGAAATGTCGAGTCCGAAGCAGACGACACGAGGATCGTCGCCATGGGCGGCGAGCGACTGGCCGAAACCGAGACGGGTGGGCTTCATCTGAACTTTCATGGTGGCGGCGGCGTTCCACCAGTAATTGCGGTGGAACTTTGGCATCTTGGCTTCGAGTTTGCGCTCGACTTCCGCCTGATATTTCTTGGCATGGGCGAAAAGCTGCTCGACGGGAACCTGGCCTTCGAGTCCGAGTTCCTTCAAGCCTTTGTTTAACTCTTCCAGGTTGGGCACTTTGCCGTGCCATCCGGCTTGATCTTCCATGAAACTGACGCCTTTGCCTTTGACGGTGTCGGCAATGATGACGGTGGGCTTGCCCGATCCGGCCTTCGCTTTGGCATTCTCCAGCGCTTCGACGACCTGCTTCATGTCGTGGCCGTTGATGGTGAGGACTTCCCAGCCAAAGCTGCGATATTTTTCTTCGAGGGGCTCGACGTTCATCACGTCTTTCACCCAGCCGTCAATCTGGAGGCGGTTGCGATCAATGATGCCGATCAGGTTGTCGAGCTTGAAATGGCCCGCTTCCATGGCGGCTTCCCAGATCTGGCCTTCCTGCTGCTCGCCGTCCCCCATGATGCAGAAGACGCGGTGATTTTTCTTGTCCAGGCGGGCGGCGAGCGCCATGCCGACGGCGATGCTCAGGCCCTGGCCGAGCGATCCGGTGGAGACTTCAACGCCCGGCAGTTTAAGCCAATGCGGATGTCCTTGATACGGCGAATAGAGCTTGCGCAGAAGAGCGACGTCTTCTTTCGGGCAGAAGCCGGCAAAGGCGAGGCCGAGGTAGAGACTGGGCGCTTTGTGGCCGGTCGACCAGACGATGCGATCGCGGTCGGGCCAGTTGGGATTGCCGGGATCGTGGTTGGCGACGCAAAGGTAGAGCGCGGCGGTGACGTCCATGATGGAGAGCGTGCCGCCGGCGTGTCCGGAGGTGGCCGCGCACAGTACGGCCAGGTTGTAACCCCGCATCAAGGTCGCCTGCTGCTTCAGCTCGTCAATGCTGTAGGAACGCAGGACTTCGCCGGTGGTTGAATTCTGAATAGACATGGGGTTGCTCCTTCGCGTACGCCGGGCGTTGGGCAGGGCGGGAAACGGCGCATAGGCTTGCAAAATGAGCGTAGCTGGCGCTGTCGCAGCGATCAGTGAGCGGGGTCACAGGCGGGCGTGACGCACGACAAAATTCCCGCCCGGGCGGTCGGTTTTTTACCGCCGAGACGCGGTACCGCGTCAGTTCCTGAGCGATTAGCTAGCAGCTCGAAATTGCGGAAGCTCACAACGGCAGAGCGCTCGGGAAGCGGGCTTGGAAGTCGAGGAGACCGACCCACTCCGGAGTAATGGTGATTCGCACCATCTCGTGAATCATGGAACCGAGTTGCTGGACCCAAGCCTTCCCCTGTTCGGTTCCGAAATAGCGCTCGGCCGCTACGGCATATTCGGGAACGATGCCTTTCATGGTTTCGAGTCGCGCCGTACCGCGCACCAGCAGCACCTTATGGGGAAAGGTGTTGTCGTCAATCGTAAGGGCGACCTTGGGATTCTTCGCGAGCGCCTTCAGTTTGGGAGCCTTCGGTGGAGTCGCCAGCACAAACTCCCGCTCATTCCAATGGAACCAGATGGGCACGACCCGGGGAGTGCCGTCGGTCCAGATATAGGCCAGACGCGCGGGAATTCTTGACTGCAATAGTTCCCGCGAGGCTGGATGCTGCAAGAGTTGGAGTTCTCCTTGCTTCACAGGCATGATTCCCTCCATGGAAGGCGTCGCCCTCAGGGGCTAAAGCCCGCATTTTCCTTGGCTCTAAACGGCGCGGCTGAAGCCGCGCCCTTTCAAACCGATTTCACGCGCTGGTAATCAGCGCGCCGATTTGAAGATCGCGAACACTGCGCCCTGCGGGTCGGCCATCACCGAGAAGCGGCCGACTCCCTCCATCGTCTTGGGCGGCAGATAGAGATTGGCGCCCATCTGTTTGGCTTTGGATGCGGTAGCATCCACGTCATCCACCTGAAAGTAGGCCAACCAGTGCGGCGGCGTCTTGCTGGAAAGTCCGGGGGGAACGCCTCCGATGAAATGCTCTCCGTTCTTGATATGCAGGTAGCCGGAAGGATCTTTGGGGTCGGTGATGAACTGCCATCCGAGAAGGCCCGAGTAAAAATCCGACGCGCGTTTTGGATCCGGCGTGCTCAGATCGGCCCAGCAGAGCGTGCCGTGGACGTGGGCGATTCCGATTCCGTTGCTCTTGTTGGGTTGCCAGGGGCAGAAAACTGCGCCGGTGGGATCCTGAATGACCGCCATGCGGCCGGCATCCATAACGTCAAACGCTGGGGCAAGAATCTTGCCACCTTGCTGTTGCGCCTTGGCGACGGCCTTGTCGGTGTTCTCGACGGTGATGTAGATCATCCAGTAGGGAGGAACGCCCTGCGAACGCTCGTCGGGACGCAGAGTGCATCCGGCGGCGGCATCGCGGTTCTGGAGTTTGAACATGGTGTAGAAATCGTTGGGACCCATCGGCATGTCGTGGGCGTCCCAGCCGAAGAGAGAGCCGTAGAAGCTCTTGGCGGCGTTCTGGTCGGAGGTGTGGAGTTCAATCCAGCAGAAGGAGCCGGGGGGATGCTGATCGATGTTTGCCATGGCGGCAAGAGTGTACACCAATGGAGCGACGGGCGTCTCGCCCGTCCAGCCGGGCGAGGACGCCCGGCTCTCCACGTCACTTCAGCGCAGGTTCTTCCCTACCCAGTCTTCAATTCGAGTCAAGGCTTGGTTCAGGTTCTCCAGCGAGTTGGCGACGCTGAAGCGGAGATAGCCTTCTCCGAATGCGCCGAACGCGGTGCCGGAGAGAGCGGCGACGCCGGCTTGTTCGAGCAGCGCGTCGGCCAGTTTCTTGGAAGGCCATCCGGTCTTCGTAATGTTGGGGAAGGTGTAGAACGCGCCTTTGGGGACGCGACAGGAAAAACCTTTGATCTTGTTCAGGCCGGCAACGAAGACGTCGCGGCGGCGCTGGAACTCAGCGCTCATTTTGTCGACCGAGGACTGATCTCCGCGCAGCGCCTCGATTCCGGCCATCTGCGTGAAACTGGCAGTGCAGGAAATCGAGTTTGTGTTGAGCCGCGCGATGTGCGTGGCCAGATCGGGCCGCATCACTCCGTAGCCCATGCGCCATCCGGTCATGGCGTAGGTCTTGGAGAAGCCGTCGAGCAGGATGGTCCGCTCTTTGAAGCCGGGCACACTCATGATGGAGAAATGTTCGCCCTCGTAGATCAGGCGGCTGTAGATCTCGTCCGAAAGAACCAGGATGTTGCGGTCGCCGATGGCGCCGGCAATGGCGAGAACGTCTTTCTTGGTGAGGACGCCGCCGGTCGGGTTCTGCGGCGAGTTCAGGATGATCAGCTTGGTGCGGTCGGTAATTAGAGAGGCGAACTCGTTCACATCGAAGGAAAAATCGCGCTCTTCGCGCAGCGGAATGGGGACCGCGCGCCCGCCAACATAGTTGATCATCGACTCGTAGATGGGAAAGCCGGGATTGGGATAGATGACTTCGTCTCCCTCATCGATCAGGGCGAGGATGGTATGGAAAATGATTGGCTTGCCGCCCGGAACGACGACGACTTCCTCGCTCGCAACCGGGACATTGCGGGTGCGGCTCACGTAGTCGGCAATGGTCTGGCGCAGGTCGGGCAGGCCGGCGGAGGGGCCGTAGTGGGTCCATCCCTTGTGGAGCGCGTCGACTCCGGCCTCGATGACATTGGCAGGCGTGTCGAAGTCGGGCTCGCCGATTTCGAGGTGAATAATGTTCTTGCCCTGCTTCTCCAGCGCGCGGGCGCGGACCAGGACTTCAAAGGCGGTTTCGGTGCCGAGGCGGGACATCCGGCTGGCAAGGCGCAATTCGAGCTGAGTTGTTGGCATAGCGGCGGTTGGCATTATAGCGCCTCGAGGCTGGCTTGGCCTGTATTGGATTGTCATGCGAGTGAGGATGATGGGTCAATTGCAGGGATCACAACAACTTGTGACGTTAAAGGCGAAGTAAAAAGTCAGATTGAAGAAGTAAACACCACCCATCCCACGGAGCCGGTTTTCACTTCTGCAATTTAACTTTTGCCTTTTGCAATTATTCCGAGATCGTGCTCTCTTCGTTCGGCGCACGCAGCACGCGATCGACGGAGTACGGCGCGCGCTGGGTGGGTTCGTGGAAGTGGCGCACCTGCATTTCTCCGAGCAAGCCGACGGCGAGCATGTTCAGGCCGGCCAGCAACAGGACGGCTGAGAAGATCATCAACGGGCCGTGCTGGTACATGATATCGGTCCCGTGCAGGAGCTTCTGCAGAATGAGCCAACTGGAGGCGGCGCAGCCCGCGAAAATGCTGAACATCCCCACCGTGCCGAAAAAGTGCAAGGGGCGGGAAAGATATTTGAGCAAGAAGCGAATCGTGATGAGGTCGAAGAAGACGCGGAAGGTACGCGAGATGCCGTAGTGCGAAACTCCGCGTTCGCGGACTATGTTCTTGATGGGAACTTCGACGATGGTCGCGCCATACCAGGAAGCCAGCGCCGGGATGAAGCGGTGGAGTTCTCCATAGAGCGGAACCTGCCCGAGGATTTCGCGGCGGTAGGCTTTAAACGTGGTGCCAAAGTCGTGGATGTCGACGCCGCTCAACTTAGCCATCAGCCAGTTGGCGCAGCGCGAAGGGATGCGGCGCAACCAGAAATTGTCAACGCGATTCTTGCGCCATCCGCTGACGATATCGTAGCCCTCGGCAATTTTTTCAAGGAACAAAGGGATGTCGGAGGGATCGTGCTGCAAGTCGCCGTCCATGGCGATGATGTACTCCCCGCGGGCATGGTCAAATCCAGCCGCCAGGCCGGCGGTTTGTCCAAAATTACGGCGCAGTTTGACCACGGTTACGCGGCTGTCGACGGCGGCAATCTCACGCAGCAGGGCGAATGTGCCGTCGATCGAGCCGTCATCGACCAGCACCATCTCGAAAGTCTCACCGCTCGCTTCCATCACGGCCTTAAGCCGAGCGTACAGGTCGGTGACGTTCTCCTGCTCGTTGTGGAGAGGAACTACGATGGAGTATTTGAGCACGGTGCTTTGTATTATACGGCAGCGGGGCGCCGCCTTCGAAGTGACTTCCGTGAGGCGTGCCTTCGGCGGGATGGTCAAGCCGCACGGTCGCGCAGTAGAACGCGAAGCGGCAACAGCCAGCGTCGTACGTCGGTGGTCATCAGAAAATTTTCTTTGACGTGTTCGCGGCCGTTCCGGCCTAGTTGGGCGGCGAATTCGGTAACTGCGCTGTGGTTGTCATCTGTTCACCGCCGCGGCTGCGCCGCCGTCCAAGGCTCCGTGCTCGGCACAGGTCTTCAACCAAGACCCGAGAAGGTCGAGGAGCTCGTCGGGGGGCTGAAGCCAGAACTGCGCCGCCGTCTGCCGCCAAAGGGGACGAACCAGCACGCTGATGCCGCGCCCCTGCGCTATGCGGCCCTGCATGACGAGGAAAGCCGACTCATCGGTGTTGTCGTCGCCCAGGTAAGCCACCGGCGCGTCGGGACTGATTTCATCGAGAAAAGCGCGAACGGCATCGCCCTTGTCGGCCTCGAACGCGCGGATTTCTACGCCACCGTCGAATTCCAGCAGGTTGAGCCCGCGGTGTTCCGCGATTGGCCGCCAGCCGAGCAGGACGCGGGCCTGTAGATCCTCCGCGTCGTTTTCGCTCAGCCCGCGCCAATGAACGGCGATGCTTCCGGCCTTGAATTCCGCGGTATGCCGCAGTTGCTGGTAGCCGAGCCAGCGGTCGGCATCCGACAAGCCGTCGAGCGTTCGCTCGTCCAGTTGCGGCATCTCCATACTTCCGTCTGTGTTCAGGCGCTGCAGCCCATGAACTCCCCAAATTTCGGGACGTGGGTGGACGTTGAGAAGCGGAAGAACGTCCTCCGCATCTCGCCCCGTGATGACCACCACTCGCGTCCGGCCATTGCGTACGATCTCTTGCAGCAGGAGCGCAACTCCAGGATACGGGTACGCCTGGTCGCGCCGGATGTGGAATGGCGCCAGCGTTCCGTCGTAATCGAGCAGCAGTACCGCATGGGAGGCCTGGGCGACACTTTGCAGAAACGGCGTGAGTTGGGATTGCACTTCCGGCCTCAAAACGCGTTGCTCCTTTCTTCTGTCTTCTGTCTTCTGCCTTTTGAACGGCTCGCTGACCGCGCATCACGCTACGGACACGTTGGCGCGAGATTTCTCCTGTACGTCCTCGGGCGCGTCCATGCGCAACTCACACAGTTCGGTGATCAGGTTCCCGGCCCAGCGGTAAATATTGTGCTCCTTGATCACCTTGCGCATGCGGCGCACGCGCACCTGCTTGTCTTCGGGTTCCATCTCTAAAGCGGCGCGGATGGCTTCCGCGGTCTGATCGATGTCATAAGGATTGACCAGCAGGGCGTCCCGCAGTTCGCGCGCCGCTCCGGTGAACTGGCTGAGAATGAGCACGCCACTCTCATCGCCCCGTGCGGCGAGGAATTCCTTGGCCACCAGGTTCATGCCATCATGCAGCGAAGTCACCAGGCAGAGATCGGCGGCGCGGTAATAGGGCTCGATCTCCTGATGGCTGTGCTGGCGCACGAGGAGCACGATGGGCTTCCACTTTCCGCCCTGGAAGCGCCAATTGATGCGTTCCGCCTCCGCTTCCACTTCGGCGAGCAAGTCATGATAGCGCTTGATGTGCGTACGGCTGGGGGCTCCGATCTGGACGAACGTAAATTTGCCCTGATAGCTGGGATATTTCTCGAGGAACCGTTCAATCGCCAGGAAGCGCTCCAGAATTCCCTTGGTGTAGTCGACGCGATCGACCCCAATCCCCATGAAGGTTGCCTCCACGCCCAGGCTGTGCAGCAGAGCGGAACGTTCGAGGTAGCTGGAGCCATGCTTGTTGTTTTCGGCGGCAGCATCGTTGGTGAAGGCAACACTGATGGGAAAAGGCCGCACCATGGTGCGGTGGTCCTGGCGGAGCACGGAAAAATGCTCCCAGTCGACGCGCGACTCGACGACGCGGTCGACGGTCTGGAGGAAATTGTTGCAGTGCGACTGAATGTGAAAGCCGATCAGGTCGGCGCCGAGCAAACCATCCACTAATTGGCGCTGCCAGGGACAAATGCCAAAGGCTTCCGGATTCGGCCACGGGATATGCCAGAAGATGGCCACGCGCGCATCGGGCCGCTTTTCCTTGAGCAGGCGAGGCAGCAGCGCGAAGTGATAGTCCTGGACGAGCACGACGGGCTTGACGACCTTTTCGATCTCTTGGAGCACGGCGGCCATGAACTTGCGGTTGACGTCCTGGTAGTGCTGCCAGTCGGAAGCCCGAAAGAGCGGGCGGGTGTGCGCGATGTGGCAAAGCGGCCAGAGACCTTCGTTGGCAAAGCCGTAGTAGTAACCCTGTTCTTCCTCTTTGGTTAACCAGACGCGGCGCAGGCTGTAGCGGGGATCGTCGGGAGGAACCCGCAGGCGGTCGTGCGCGTCCACGGTTTCGGTGTCGGCGTTGCCGTTGCCATGAGCGATCCAGGTGCCATCGCAGGCGTTGAGCACCGGTTCGAGCGCCGTGACCAAGCCGCTCGGCGGCACCACTACGTCGAGCGCCTTGCCATCTCGCCAGTGCATGTAGGGCTCGCGGTTCGAGACGACAAACAAATGGCTGTCTTCCAGGCGGGTGCGGAGTTGCACCGAGAGACGATCCGCCGTCCACAGGGATTCCCCCGCGTCACGCAAACGCGCCTCATTTTCGGCAGCGCTGCGAGCGTGGCTGAGGCTCTCCGCCATGGTGGCAACTTCGCGAGCCAAGGGGCGGAACATCGCGAGGTCCGGCAATTCCTGGAACGAAATCTTTCCCGTGCGGAGCGCGCGCATCCACAGGGCTGCTCGTGCAATCGGGCCGGTGATGCTCCAACGCACAATCAACAAGGTAATCAGGGCAATCAGGAAGACCTGAGCCAGCACGCGGAAGAATGACCGGCGCCAGACCAGAAGGCTCTGCGCCCGGATGTAGCTCACATCGTGGACCACGGCCAAGCCGCCCACCACTTCATCCTTACGGCGAATCGGCAGCGCGAGAATGTGAACCGGCACCCTTCCCAGCTTGAGATACGCACTGTCTCCGTGATTCTGCGTGATGGCCTCCGTTACCACCGGCGGACTCACGGTGAGCGTCTTCGCGAGTTCCGGGGTGGTTGCCACCAACGCGCCCTGCTGGTCGTAAATGACGACGCCCATCAGGTGCTCCCGGTTTCCGAAGCGCTGCACCAGCCGCTGCAAGCCCTTGTCCGAGCGTTCTTTGTCCGCGCCTGTATCCCACGACTGCTCGACGTTGCCAACCAGACTTTCACCCAGCATTGCGGCGCGACGTTCCAGATCGCTGCGCAGACCGCGCTTTTCACCCAGCACTTCGTAGTAGGAAAAGGCGAAAGAAACCAGCGTGATGCCGACAATCAGAGAAACGATGAGGCGAACACTCAACAATCGCATGCGTAGTCCTCCTGCCGGAGCTTGGCTAGGGAGCCGGTCGGGACGAAGCGACGGCGCTCAGACGTGTCGTTCGTCTAAGTTTAAGCGTCAATTCGAGTGAATAGTAGTTCAAAACCAATAGGAAAGGAAAAAGGAGGCGGCTATGCACCGCCCCCTTCCCCAGGAATGCCCCTGCTCATAGGTACCCTATCCGGGGAGGGATCAGACCGGGTCAATCGCGGTGACGCGAATCGTTCCGGTGGCGGCATCCAGAACTCCAGTTACCTTCACGCTCTTGTTAAGGAAGTCCTGGGCTTTTTGCTGGTCGTCAATCTGATAGGTGGTCTTGTCGGCCGTCATAAGGACAAGCTTGCCAGCGGATTTCACGATCTTCCCGCTGAAAGTCTTCTCCGAGGCCGCATTCGCCGGGTTCTGATCGTCCGGTTGCATGGGCTGTTGTTGAGTTGTCGGGTTGCGCGAAGGGTCGGAAGCACTTTGCGCGAGCGTTGGCTGGCTTGCCAGACACAAGGCAGCAGTCAGCGCCATCACCGGCAAAGCGAATTGTATTTTCTTCATTAGCAGTCTCCTTGGAGAGGGATTTGTATCTCCGAGGCTGGAGATGCACGTCCCCTGCCAACAGAGTGCAGCAGCTTTAAGTTGTTGATATAACACTCGCGTCGGGAGGACTGAGAGAATTCGCACAGTGCAAGGATGGCCGGTCGGGAGAACATTGTTCCGCGCAAAGCTGTTTGCCGGACGAAGGAAAGTAGATTCTTATACTGCAGCGACCGCAGCGGCGGCAAGACCATGCCAGCAACGCCGCGAGGCGCGGATCCTTGCGTATGATCGCGCAAGAGTGGTAGCCCCGGCAGGAATCGAACCTGCATATTCAGTTTAGGAAACTGAAGTCCTATCCTTTGAACGACGGGGCCACTAGAAATCAGGTTAGCAGGTTGCAAAACGGGTTGCCAAACCCACATCCGCCCCCGACAAAATGGACAATCTCCAGCCGATCTCCATCGTGCAATCGAGTCTGCGGCCATTGCTCACGGGAGACGATCTCGCGGTTCAGTTCAATCGCCACGCGGTCGGGCTTCATGCCGAGTTGCTCGACGAGGGCGCCCAGAGTTTCGACGGAAAAAACCTGGCTCTCGCCATTGATCGTTAGGTTCATCGAATCGATTCTCGCATTTGTCGAGGCAAATCTCCTGTAGAGACGCGGCTTGCCGCGTCTCTTTGTTTGCGGACCATGCTCGCGGACCATGCTGGTGCACACGGAGACGGGGCAAGCCCCGTCTCTACCACGACGGGCGTTTAACTGGCGGCGCGCAACTGAAACTTGCGAGTGGCGGTTCGGCCGGCAAAACTCGCTTGCACGATCACGGAAGAATCATGGAGGGACTTTTCATCCACCTGAACGCTCATTTCGGCGTGGCCCATCGCGTCGGTGAGAACCTGCGCGTAGTAGGGCGCGGCGTCTGGCCGAGCGAAGCGGAGCGTGAGGCGCGCGCCTGCGGCCGTGGCGCCCCCGTCGGTGACCCGGATCTGCATCGTCAAAGCGCCGCTGGAAAGCACGGACCCGGCGTTGATCCACTCCAAGTCAAGTTCTTTCACTGCGGCCAGCGCTTCCGGCGTTTCCCGCTTGTCGAGGATGGAATCGAGCTTGCCATCGCGGATGGCGTCAACCACTTCGCGATGTAGCTCGCGCAGCATCTTCTCTCGCTCCTGATCGTCGTTGTGAGATAGGTTCGGAGATGGGCTCGGAGAACCGGCTTCGCCCTCTACCGCGCCGGAGCCGTAGGGAACCGCGCGCTTTCCGATGCAGCGGCCCTTAACGAAGACTTGCGTCTGCAGCAACTGTTCGCCTTCCCGCGCCTCGCTTTGCACGTGGTAGACGGTGTCTTCGTGCCGAATGTCGGTATTAAATCCAAAAATCATGCGGTTCAGGCTCTCCCCGGCCCTGTCGTATCGCGTCTAAGACGTCCTGTCAAGACAGTTCCACCGGATGAAACTACGGTAAAACGCGCCCTTAGCTTGACACATCCGCCAGCCAAAACTAATCTAGTAGGTTTACTAGCGCGCTTGCCGCAAATTATATATAGCTCCTCCTATGCCGGACAATTACTTCGCTCGCTACCTGCCACTGCTGATACATTTCGGCATCGCCACAGCCCTGGCGGGTGCGATTGTGATCCTTTCCCAGCTAGTTGGCCAGCATAAACCGGGTCGAGCGAAGGTTTCGCCCTACGAGTGCGGGGTTCAGCCCATCGGCGATGCCCAGGGACGATTCTCCGTCAAGTTTTACCTGGTGGCCATGCTTTTTATTTTGTTCGACGTGGAAGCCGTTTTTCTTTATCCCTGGGCGGTCATTCTGCGCGAACTGAAGATGTTTGGTTTCTGGGAAATGATGGTGTACATCGGTATCGTGCTGGTCGGCCTCTTCTATGTGTGGAAGAAAGGCGTGCTCGACTGGGGACTAACCGCCGCCAAGCGGAGCGATTCCTGATGCCGCTTGCTCCCCCCATCACCGATATCGAGCAATTGAAGGCGCATCCCGCATTGGCCCGCCTGGTGGAGTGGAATGCCTCCGTGGTGGAGGCGGTGAAGTTCGATCGCGACGAACTGACGATCTGGATCGCGAAGGAATCGATCCGCGAAGTTTGCGCGATTTTGCGCGACTCCAGCTCCACCGCCTGCCCGTTCAATTATTTATGCGACCTCACCTGCGTGGATTGGTATCCCTCGGAGCCGCGGTTTGAGGTCGTCTATCATCTGCTTTCGATTCCGACCAAGGAGCGGGTTCGCTTGAAAGTCCGCCTTGACGGCTCCAGTCCGGCCATCGAATCGGTCACATCGGTCTGGCCCTCGGCGAATTTTTATGAGCGCGAGGTGTTCGATCTGTTTGGCGTGCGCTTCACCGGACATCCCAACCTGCAACGCATCATGATGCCCGATGACTGGGAAGGCCATCCGCTGCGTAAGGACTACCCGGTGGAAGGTTACCGTTAGGGCATGACGCAATTTCCCGCCACTGTCGCTACACCCGGCCCGAACCGCACACCGGATCGTACGTCGGGTCGAACGTTAGATCGAACATCTGACGATCGCACCATGGTTCTGAACATGGGACCGCAACACCCCTCGACGCACGGGGTGCTGCGCTTGGTGCTCGAAATCGACGGCGAGACCGTGGTGGGGCTTAAGCCGGAGATCGGCTACCTGCATACGGGGATCGAAAAAACTTGCGAAGCCAAGTTTTACCAGCAGGTAGTGCCGCTCACCGACCGCATCGACTACCTCTGTCCCTTGACCAATAATCTCGCCTACTGCCTGGCAGTGGAGAAGTTGTTGGGGTTGGAAATTCCTCCGAAAGCGCAGTGGATGCGGGTTCTGATGAATGAACTGACCCGCATCAATTCGCACCTGGTCTGGCTGGGAACGCACGCCATGGACCTGGGGGCGATGACGGTCTTCCTCTACTGCTTCCGTGAGCGCGAAGACGTTCTGCGGTTCTTCGAGATGGTCAGCGGACAGCGGATGATGACGTCGTATTTCCGCATTGGCGGCTTGGCGTTGGAGCCGCCGCTGGGATTCTTCGAGAAGATCAAAAAGTTTGCCGACCGCTTCCCCGAGAACGTGGATGAATATGAAGGGCTGCTGACGGGAAATCCGATCTTCGTGATGCGCACCAAGGGCGTCGCCCACCTGGGCGCGGACGACGCGATTGCTCTGGGCGCATGCGGTCCGACGCTGCGCGCCAGTGGGGTCGACATTGACCTTCGCCGCGATGCTCCCTACACGGGCTACGAACATTTCAAGTTCAAAGTGCCGGTCCGCACTGAAGGCGACGTGTTCGCGCGATACCTTTGCCGCGTCGAGGAGTTGCGCGAGTCGATTGGCATGGTACAGCAGGCGCTGGCGGGAATGCCGGAAGGACCCATTAAAGCTGACTCGCCCAAGGTCGTGCTGCCCGACCGCGAGAAGATGAAGACCCAGATGGAAGCCCTCATCTACCACTTTAAGATCATCACCGAGGGCTTCACGGTTCCAGCAGGCGAGGTTTACCAGGCGATCGAATCGCCGCGCGGCGAGATGGGATACTACATCGTCAGCGACGGAACCGCAAAACCGTATCGCGTGCACATGCGCGGGCCATCTTATGCGAATTTGCAAACGCTGGCCAAAATGTGCGAGGGACAACTCATCGCCGACGTGGTTGCGGCCATCGGAAGCATTGACGTGGTGCTGGGAGATATTGATCGCTAATGCGTTTTTCCGAAGAATTCGAAACGCGCTTCACCGAGATGCTGGCGCATTATCCGACCCGGCGTTCGGCGCTCGTTCCAACGCTGCTCTATGCGCAGGACGAGGTCGGCAGTCTGAGCGATGAGGTGATCGCGGAACTGGCTGGGCGCCTGGATCTCACCGAACTCGAAGTCCGTAACGTGATCAGTTATTACTCCATGCTGACCACCAAACCGCGCGGCAAGTACAACGTGCAGGTGTGCACCAACATCGCTTGCATGCTGCGCGGCGGCGAAGAAATTCTCCACCATTGCCAGAAGAAGCTCGGCATCGGCCACAAGGGCACGACCGAAGATGGCTTGTTCTCGCTGGAAGAAGTGGAATGCATCGGCGCGTGCAGCTGGGCTCCGGCGGCGCAGGTGAACTACGACTTTCATGAGAACCTGACGAACGAGAAGATGGACCAGGTTTTGGACGAGTATAAGAAGAAGGGAACGCAGTAAAAGATCCCGATCAAAATGGCTTCTCTCGTTTCCCATCCCGACGAGGTACGCGTGATCTCGAAGCGCTTTGGCCAAGGCGCGGCGAATATCGACCGCTATCTCGAACTGGACGGCTACAAGGCCGTGCAGAAGGCGCTCGCCATGCAACCCGATGCCATCATCGCCGAGGTGAAGAACTCCGGCCTCCGCGGACGGGGCGGCGCCGGGTTCAGTACGGGGATGAAGTGGTCGTTTGTTCCGAAACAATCGGCCAAACCAAAATACGTACTCTGCAATGGCGACGAGAGCGAGCCCGGCACCTGCAAAGACCGCCTGATTTTCGAGCACGATCCGCATACCGTGATTGAAGGCGCGATGATCGCCTCGCTCGCCGTCGGTTCGCACACGGCGTACATCTATATTCGCGGCGAGTATCGCTATCTTTCGGTGATCATGCAGAAGGCGATCAAAGACGCCTACGCCAAGGGTTTCCTCGGCAAGAACATTTTTGACAGCGGATACGACCTGGATGTCTACTGGCACGGCGGCGCGGGCGCTTACGAAGTTGGCGAAGAATCGGCGCTCATGGAATCGCTCGAAGGCAAGCGCGGCATTCCTCGCATCCGTCCACCCTTCCCTGCCGTAGTCGGACTGTGGGGCGGGCCGACGGTCATTAATAACGCGGAGACGCTCGCGGCCGTGCCCCACATCATTTTGGGCGGCGCGGATTGGTACGCGAAACTCGGCACACCGAAGAACGGTGGAACGCGGCTGTTCTGCCTGGCTGGACATCTCAATAAGCCGGGAGTCTACGAACTTCCGATGGGCTACAGCCTCAAGAAAATGATCTATGAGGTCGGCGGAGGAATTCCCAACGGGCGCAGTTTGAAGGCGGTGGTTCCGGGCGGATCGTCAACGCCGGTCTTGCTCCCTGAAGAAATCGACATCGCCATGGACTTCGACTCGGTGGCGAAAGCCGGATCGATGCTGGGATCCGGCGGAGTTGTAGTACTCGACGACACGACCTGCATCGTGAAGTTTGCGCTGCGCACCATCAAGTTCTACCAGCATGAAAGCTGCGGCTGGTGCATCCCGTGCCGCGAAGGCACCGACTGGCTGAAGAAGACACTGACGCGCTTCCATGCCGGCACGGGGCTGAAAAAAGACATCGACAATATTTATTATCTCGCGGAAAACATGTTGGGGAAAACTTTCTGTCCGTTTGGAGACGCGGCAGCAATGCCCACCATGGCGTTCGTGAAGAAGTTCAGAAAAGAATTTGAAGACCATTTGGAAGGCAAGCCGTGCCCGTTTGAAAAAGCGGGCGCCGCGGAACCGGTGCGAGCGTAGAGAACCTAATGCCTGATGTAACACTCACAGTCGACGGAAAAAAGATCACCGCCCCCGCGGGCTCGCTGCTGATCGAGGCCTGCAAGAGCGTGGGCATTGAGATCCCCTCGTTCTGCTATTACCCCGGACTCTCGTTGCAGGGCGCCTGCCGCATGTGCGTCGTGAAAATCGAGAAGATGCCCAAGCTTCAGACCGCCTGCACCACGACGGTGACCGAGGGCATGATCGTTGCGACTGACAGCGACGAGGTGCGTCAGGCACGGAAGGCGATGCTCGAGTTGGTGCTCGGTAACCATCCTCTGGATTGCCCGGTGTGCGACGCTGGCGGCGAGTGCGAATTGCAGGACATGACATTCTCCTACGGCGCCGCCGAGTCGAAATTCATGGAGGCCAAGAACCACCGCGAAGAACAGCAGTGGTCTCCGGTGGTGTATTTCGATCGTCCGCGCTGCATCTTGTGCTACCGCTGCGTGCGCGTCTGCGGCGAAGGCATGGACGTTTGGGCGCTCGGCGTGCAGAATCGCGGCGTCGGTTCAATCATCGCACCCAACGAGAAAGATCATCTCGACTGCGAAGAGTGCGGCATGTGTATCGACATCTGCCCGGTCGGCGCACTCACTTCCGGCGCCTACCGCTACAAAACGCGTCCGTGGGAAATGAACCACGTGGGCACAATCTGCACGCACTGCGGCGACGGATGCAAGACCACGCTGGGCGTCCGCCGTTGCGACACCGGCATGGAAATCGTGCGCGGCGACAACCGTGACAAGAGCGGGATCAACAACGATTTTCTCTGCATCAAGGGCCGCTACGGTTTCGACTTCGCGCATCACAAAGACCGCCTCACCGAGCCTCTGGTTCGCAAGAACGGCAAGCTGACGCCGGCGACCTGGGAAGAAGCTTTTGAGTTGATCGGTAAACGGTTTCGTGAAGCTCGCGATGAAGTTCGCGAGGACGCTGGCGGCAGCGCGATCGGCGTCATCGGATCCAATCGCACGACCAACGAAGAAAATTATCTTCTTTCTAAATTCGCCCGAGTTGTACTCAGGACCAATAACATCGACCATCATCGGACGGCCGACTACCCTGCCCTGGCGGCGACGCTGCACGGCAAGCCCGGACAAACGGCGCCGATGCGCGACGTGTTGACCGCGCCCGCGATTCTGCTGATCGGCAACGACCCCACCAATCGGCATCCCCTGCTCGGGTGGCAGATACGGACAAACGTCCGGCTGCGGCGTGCGAAACTTTACCTCATCAACTCTTCGCCCATCAAGTTGCGGCGCCAGGCTGCAGGATTCGGCTTGCTTCCAGCCGGCGCCGAAGCGAAAGCGGTCGCCTTCCTCGGCGGCGATGAGTCCCAACTTGATGCGCTGGTGAGCGACGGTACGAGCCGCGATGCCTGGATCGCCCTGCGCGAGAAAATCCGCGCCGAACAGAACATGGTCATCGCCTTCGGTTCTGAACTGCGCGGCCATGACATTGAAAAGTTGGTAAGTTTTGCTTCGACCTTGACTGGAGCGAAACTGATCTGCCTCGGCGATTACGCGAATTCCCGCGGAGCCAGCGAAATGGGGCTTTATCCCGATCTTCTCCCGGGATACGAGCCCGCCTCCGGCGCAGCTAAATTCCAACAGGAATGGGGCAAGTTGCCCGCCGAGAAAGGCCTGAGCCTACCGGAGATGGTGGAGGCGGCGAAGGCGGGCAAACTCAAGGCGCTTTACGTGGTGGGCTCCAATCCCGTGGGCCGCTTGGGCATTGATCCCTTTGTGTTCTCGAAAGCTTTTGTGGTGGTGCAGGATATGTTCCTGACCGAAACCGCCACCATCGCCGACGTGGTTCTGCCTGCGGCCAACGCGTACGAAAAAACGGGAACTTATACCAACACCTGCGGCGATCTGCAACTGGTGAAGAAGGCGGGCGAAGTCACGAACACCAAGCCGGACTTCGAGATGATCGTCCGCATCGCCGACGCCATGGGCTTCGACGTGCGCGCGCTGGTGCCCTTCGGGAGCGGAACGCACTCCGACATGGGCCAAACCCGCGGCGCGCAATCGGGCGAGGCGGATCGTCATGCGGTGTGGCTCGAAGCGCATAACCTGGAACCGAAAATGACGCCGTTCGACCCCATGGCGATTCTGGATGAAATCCAGCGCGTGGTTGCGGGGTATGACATTTCGCGGGTCAATCTGCTGGCGGGCAATGATCAGCATCTCGAAATCGCCGAAAGCGGTGCGAGCGCGATCCAGAACCCGGACCTGATTATCCCGGCCAACGACGATTTGTTCAGTTCGGGCACGCTCGGAAGGTATTCCAAGACTCTGAACTCCGTTTTCGAAAACAAAAACAAATCCGCAGACTCAGAAGTTGCGGCGGACTAAATAATTACGACGTACTAACAAAGAAAACTCAAAACCACGCGGGTAGGAGTGCCCGCACCACAGAATACGAAAGACATTTCGTTGAGCATAACGACTTTCATCATCATTTCGATCATTAAGTCGGTTGCCGTGATCGGCGTCCTGCTGACGGCGGTGGCATACAGCGTCTGGCTGGAGCGCAAGGTCTCGGCGCGCATCCAGAACCGCTGGGGGCCCACGCGGGTCGGACCTTTTGGTCTGCTGCAGCCGCTGGCCGATGGCGTCAAGTTTATTTTCAAAGAAGATCTGACGCAGCCGCATGTGTACAAGCCGCTTTACATCGCGGCGCCGATGATCGCGTTGGTCTTCGCCATCACTTCCATTTCGGTGATCCCATTCGGCAACTGGGTTGACGTCGGCCCCTGGGGCACCTATCTGCAGATTACCGACTTGAACATCGGACTGCTGGTGGTTCTCGGGATTACGTCGATGGGCGTGTACGGTGTGGCGCTTGCCGGATGGTCCTCGAACAGTAAGTACTCGCTGCTCGGCGGATTGCGCGCCAGCGCCCAGATGATCAGCTATGAAGTTTCGCTCGGCCTCTCGCTGGTGGGAGTGTTGATCATGGCCGGAAGCCTCAGCCTGCGTGACATCGTGGATGCACAGCGGCACTTACACTGGAACATTTTGTTCCAGCCGGTCGCATTCTTCATATACTTGATTTCCGCCTACGCGGAAACGAACCGCACACCGTTTGATCTGCCGGAAGCTGAGTCGGAGCTGGTGGCCGGATATCACACCGAGTACAGTGCCATGAAGTTCGCCATGTTTTTCATGGCCGAGTACGCGAACATGGTGACGGTGGCATGTTTGGCGACGCTGATGTTCTTCGGAGGCTGGCTGGGCCCGGTATTCGGACCGCCGATCCTGCAAATGATTTTGCCGGTTGTCTGGTTCTGTCTGAAGGTTTTCTTTTTTATGTTTCTGTACGTCTGGGTGCGCTGGACCTTGCCCCGCTTCCGCTATGACCAGCTCATGGCGTTCGGGTGGAAGGTACTACTTCCCTTGGCGGTTGCGAATATTATGGTGACCGCGCTGATTGTGGCGTGGAGAGCGTAAAAGCAGCTCCCCGTTCTCCGTTCTCAGTTCCCAGCTCAGATCTGGGTTTACTGAGGACTGCGGACTGAGAACTGAGAACTCGCAAAAATGCTTCATTTAATTCTATTTCTCTTTTTCGGCGCAATCTGTGTGGCAGGAGCCATCAACCTGCTGGCGCAGAGCCATCCCATAAACAGCGCACTGTCGCTGATCGTGGTGATGGGCTCGCTTGCCGCCGAGTATCTTCTGCTGGGCGCGGAATTTTTGGCCGCGGTTCAGGTAATCGTCTATGCCGGCGCGATCATGGTGTTATTTGTGATTACCATCATGCTGCTGAACGCCGGCAAGGAAGAGCGCACCCAGGGCAGCCGCGTCGCGATCCTGCTCGGCATTCCCGGCGTGCTGATCGGAGCCGTGCTCGTGGCCTGGACGCTCGTCGGACGGTCGTCCACAACGCAATCCGTGTCGATCGGCGCGCTATGGGGCGCACCCAAGGATATTGCCAGGCTTCTGTTCCGCGATTTCCTTCTTCCCTTTGAAGTCACGTCGATACTGATCCTGATCGCCATCATGGGTGCGGTCGTGCTCGCCAGCCGGCCCGAAGGCGCGGCCCGCGGCGCGAGAAAGGATGAAGGATAAGGATAAAGATGATCCCTCTTTCTTACTATCTCGTGCTGAGCGGAATCCTCTTCGTCTGTGGAGTGCTGGGGTTCCTGATCAAGCGCAACATCATCACCATCTTCATGTCAATCGAGCTGATGCTGAACGGCGTGAATCTTTCGTTCGTGGCCTTCGCCGCGCATTGGCACGCGCTTAGCGGACAGGTCTTCGTTTTTTTCGTGATGGTAGTGGCCGCCGCTGAAGCCGCCGTCGGTCTCGCGATCATCATTGCCGTCTATCGCACGCGTGAAACTCTGAATGTGGACCAGGTGAACCTCCTCAAGCTATGACGCCGCAGACCCTTAGTCCGTTACTCTGCACGATTCCGCTTCTCCCGCTTGCCGGGGCGGCGATCAATGGCTTCTTTGGCCGCCAATCGTCGAAGAAGGCGACCTCGGCGGTCGCGCTGGTGTTTTGTGGCGCGGCGTTCTTCGTGGCGCTATTGATAGCAGCCAATTTCTCGTCCGCGTCCGCGCCTTACTCGTTCCGCCTCGCCCACTGGCTCCGCTCGGGAAGCTTTAGCGTCGATTTCGAGTTCTATCTCGATCAGCTTTCGCTGGTGATGTTACTGGTGGTCACCGGCGTCGGCTTCCTGATTCATGTCTACTCGGTCGGCTACATGTGGGACGACGACGGATACTACCGCTTCATGTCGTACATGAACCTGTTCATGTTCTTCATGCTGACGTTGGTGCTGGCGAAGAACTACCTGGTCATGTTCATCGGCTGGGAGGGCGTGGGACTGGCGTCGTATTTGCTGATCGGCTACTGGTTCACAAAGGACTCGGCGGCAGCGGCGGGCAAGAAAGCATTCATCGTCAACCGCATCGGCGATTTCGGATTCCTGATTGCCCTCTTCCTGATCATCAAGCACTTCGGATCGCTCGACTTCACGCACGTCTTTACGGCGGTGCGGTCGTTGCCAACGGAAACTGCCGGCGCCGGGCTACTCACGGCGATCGGACTTTTGCTCATGGTCGGCGCGGCGGGTAAGTCAGCGCAGATTCCGCTTTATGTGTGGCTGCCCGACGCCATGGAAGGCCCCACTCCGGTTTCAGCCTTGATCCACGCGGCAACCATGGTGACGGCGGGCGTTTATATGGTGGCGCGGTCATCCGCGATCTTCGAGCGCGCACCGATGGCGATGACGGTAGTCGCCATCGTTGGAACGCTCACCGCGCTGTTTGCCGCAACCATCGGCATTGCGCAGACCGACATTAAGAAGGTGCTGGCCTACTCCACCATCTCGCAACTCGGCTACATGTTCATGGCGTGCGGCGTGGGAGCGTTCTCCGCCGGCATCTTCCATCTGATGACGCACGCCTTCTTCAAGGGCCTGTTGTTCCTGGCGGCAGGCTCGGTCATTCACGGCATTGGCGGCGAACAGGACATGCGAAAGATGGGCGGCCTGCGGCAGTACATGCCCTGGACGTTTGCGACGATGGGAATTGCCACGCTCGCCATCGCCGGCATCCCACCGTTCGCCGGCTTCTGGTCGAAAGACGAAATTCTTTGGAAAGCCTACGGCGCGAGCCCGGTGTATTGGCTGATTGGCGTGACTACCGCCTTCATCACGTCCTTCTATATGTTCCGGCTGATGTACATGACATTCGGCGGCGAGTACCGAGGCCCTGTCGCGCAGGAGGCGCACGGCCACAATGCTCACGATCATGGACAGGGCCACGGGCACGGCGAGCCGCATGAGAGCCCTTGGGTGATGCTGGGGCCGCTGGTGGTGCTTGCCTTCCTATCCGTCGTGGGGGGAGCCGTAGGGGGGTACCAGAATCGGTTCGAACATTTTCTGGCTCCCGCTTTTCACGGAGCGGCTGTGGAAGTTGCCCAAGAAACCTCCCGCGAGGCCGCTGACAGCACGCTCGAGCATCTGCTCATGGGCGTTTCCATTAGCGTGGCCGGACTCGGATGGCTGCTGGCCTATCTGTTATACAGCCGGCGCCCACAACTTCCCGCTCGCATCGCCGACTCCCTCGGTGCGCTCTACCGGGCGGTCGCCAACAAGTACTACATCGATGAACTGTACGCGGTCCTTTTCATCAAGCCGCTGGTCGACGGCTCGACCGAAATTCTCTGGCACGGCGTCGACCAGGGAGCGATCGACGCCACGGCGAATAACTCCGCGACGGCCGCTCGCCACATATCTGACTCCGTGCGCCATATGCAGTCGGGCAATCTGCGCTCGTATGCGGGCTGGGTGGCCGCCGGAGCGGCAGTCGTGATCGCCTACATGGTCTGGATGGGAGTGCGATAAATATGGGTTCGGTGAATATGGAGAGCCTCAGTCCCATCATTCTTTCGCTGGTGACCTTCATCCCAGCCGTGGGCGGGCTGCTGATTCTGCTGATTCCCCGCC
>JBGPFV010000008.1:0-20888 GCA_041483535.1 Terriglobia bacterium
CCCACAAGTTGCGTAATACAGCTCGCATGTAGGGGCAAGCTCCATATCGCGTGTCTTTGAATAGATGTAGTCCTTCAATTCGCGGACGGCACGCACTTGCGCGTTCATCGGACCAGTTGGGTCTTTCTTGAAAAACGCCTGGACGCCATAGAAAAAACTTCCGATATCCGCGACACTAAATTTCTCAGAAGTCTTGGACTGTATGAACAAAAATCGGACATCGAGGCGGCGCAGCGTACGCAGAAAGAAGTTAACGTCTTCCTTTGAGGAGACAAGGTGCTCATTCACAAGAACCGCGATTCCGTCGATCGCCAGGTCGCCGGTGCCGCCGACCCTCATCGACTCAAACTCTGTGTTCTCCGGATGTTCCCTGGAGGCGATACAGTAGTTAACAAAATGCTCGAAGGCCTCTGATTCTGGGAGGTCTGTGAACTCATGGGCGTCAACGAAATCCTTCAAGTAGCCTTCAATAAGCTTGTCCTTCATATAGTCCTCTGGGCAAACGTCGTGGGGTACGGCTTCAATTGCCGGTTGGCCCAAATTTCGCGTCCATCCTAAACTCTTCAGGGTCCTCTGTCCAAGCTTCGCTTGGGCGGGCGGGGCTCTAAGCTGGCTCGCGCCGCCGGACGGTGGGATAAATTCCCTGCTTTTCGCGTCGGGTTGCGGTCCAGTGCGATTCGATTTCGACCACTCCCTCTTCTCCGGTCAGATAGTGATGGAAGCTGCTCCATAACCAATCCTCCGGACGCTCCACCAATCCACGCTTGACTGGGTTGCGGTGAATGTAGCGCAGCTTCTCCACGCGTTTTTGCTCGCTCCAGACGTTGAAATCGTAATAGCGCGCTTGCCAGAAAGGGTGCGGCTTGAAATCCCCGCCCTTCGCTTCGCGATAGGGCGGGCCACCCACGCACGCGGGCTGCAGATTTCTGGAGACCATTTGTTTCAGCATTTGCAGGACGAGGGCGAGGTTCTTACGCTCCGGCTCGCTTAACAACAGGTGCACATGCTCGGGCATGACTGCGTATCCGATCAGCCAGAAGCCATACCAGCGGCGCACGGTTTCAAGCGTCTGCACAAATAGGTCGCGTGCCTGAGGGTCGGCGAGGAGCGGTTGGCGGTGATAGCAACTGAAAGTTACAAAATGGAGCTGGCGGGTCTGCTGATAGCGCTTCAGTCCCCACGGCATGAACGGAGATTAGGCTCGTCTGTGGTGATTGCGCTGTGACGGCTGAACATTTGCGCGGGTCGAATATTTCCGCGATGAAACATCCCCGCCCGCCCTTCGCTTCGCGATAGGACGGGCCACCCTCCCCACACTTCAAAAGACGAAGGGTGGGCCCGCGGCTCTGCACAGAACCACACCCACCCTTACTCCCTTGGAATTGACTCCACGGCCCCGCGCGACCACGGGGGAAGGCACGCCTTGCAGGGCCGGAGAGCCGTGAGAGATGCGGGTCACGGTACAACAACCCTTTGCAAGTTGAGCGCGTTCGCGTATTTTGTTCGGAATTCGTAACGGCCGCCCCCAATCGCCCTTGCCCAGGGGAATACTGGAGAGATGGCGACGCTGTCAACCGCGGGTGGCCCGTCCTATCGCGAAGCGAAGGGCGGGCTCGCGGGACCGCGCCGCCGGACGGTGGGAGAGATTCCCTGCTTTTCGCGTTGGGTTGCGGTCCAGTGCGATTCGATCTCGACTGCTGCCTCTTCTCCGGGCATGAGTCAGAGGCAGCGGACAGGAGTGTCCGCTCTACACAAACCAATCCTCCGGACGCTCCACCAATCCACGCTTTGCTGGGTTCGGTGAAGGTAGCGCAGCTTCACGACGCGCTCTTGCTCGCTCCAGACGTTGAAATCGTAATTGTTCGAAATCCATTGACATAAGACCCGTCGTGCGTGACGATAGAGATCTGATTGGGGCAGTTTCGAGGTCCGTCCACTAAGACGGCCCTCGAAGCTGCCCCAAAGCCATTTTCAGCGCTCTTTGACAAGCTAAGTCCTTATTCCGGAATATTTTGCGTATAAGTCCTTTAAAGTCAAAGATTTTGAGGGAATTTTTCCCTAACTCTATGATTTCAAAAGGACCGTGACATAATTTTTTTTTAGGTATCCACGGTTGTTAACTCTTAAGTAAACAGCAGAAAAACAGGGGAGCGCACCCTCACTCCCGCTCCGACAACTTTCTTACTGCCTTGGCAATCTCGGGCAGCCTGGCGTAGGCGGCGCAGCACTTCAACCACAAGCGGTGGTCGATGGCGGGAGCGCCGCTGACCATGGCTCCGGCGGGAACGTCGTGGGGGATGCCGCTTTGGGCTATGGCTATGGCTCCGTCGCCGATTTTTACGTGGCCGGAGACGCCTACTTGACCGGCTAGGATTACGTTGTTGCCTACGTCGGTCGTTCCGGCCAGGCCTACCTGCGAGATGAGCAGCGTGTCGTGGCCTATGGTGCAACTGTGGCCTACCTGAACTAAGTTGTCGATTTTCGTGCCGCGTCCTATGCGGGTCTCGCCCATGCTGGCGCGGTCGATGCAGGTGTTGGCCTGGATCTCGACGTCGCTCTCGATGACCACGTTGCCGGACTGGATGATTTTGTGCCAGTGAGCTTCGTCGTCCTTGGCGAAGCCGAAACCGTCGGTGCCTACTACAGCGCCATTCTGCAGGACGACGTTGTCTCCCAGGTGGCAGAATTCCCGGACTACGGCGTGGGCGTGGGCGAAGAAATTGTTGCCTATGGTGACTCCGCGATAGATGACTACGTGGGCTAGCAGGACGGCGTTGTCTCCGATGACTACGTCCTCGTCGATCACTACGTAGGGACCGATGTGCGCGTTCTTGCCTAGCTTCTTTCTTGCTTGGGGATGAACCACGGCGGTGGGATGGATTCCGGGGGCGTAGCTGGGCGGGTGGTAGAAAAGTTCTATGGCCTTGGCCCAGGCTAGATAGGGGTTCTTGCTGCGCAGCATTCCGGCGTTGATGGCGGGGAAATTCTCGGCGACTATGACCGCCGCAGCCTTGGTGGTCTTGGCGGCGGCGTTGTATTTGGGATTCGACACGAAGGTTAGCTGGCCAGGGCCGGCTTGTTCGATTCCGGCTACGGCGGTGATTTCGGTTTCGGGGGAAGCGTTGTCTAGGCGAGCGTTGAGGGCTTTGGCGATGTCGGCTAGTTTCATAGAGGAGTCCGGGAGAATTGTAGCGGAAGGCGTGCGTGGGGGTGCGGCGGTTTGATAGTTCGCGGCGGGGGCCGAGCTGCGCTCGGCTGGACGGGCGAGGACGCCCGTCTCTCCACAAGCTAAACCTACTGCTCGAACAGCGTGACTTGCCTTGTATCCGGCTGGCCGCCTCTTCGGCGGCGGTTGGCTGCTCCGATTACTGCCAGCACCGTCACTGACGTTAGCGCTTCGCGGGGGACGAAGACTCGCTGCGTGTTCGAGCGCAGGTCGGGAGGGTTCATCAGAAATCCTTCGGCGGGATTTTGGGTTAGGTCGTTGGGTAGGATGCCCTCAATCACTTCGCTGTCTTTGAACTTCAGACGCACCCAGAGGCCTTCGGTTCGGGGACGGGTGGTGAAGGTTTTGCGGAGCATCAGGTCGGTGTCGGAAAACTCGCGGACAAAATAAACGGCCTTGATGTCTCGGAGATCGATGGCGACCACATTGCCGGACGTGTTGAGCAGTTCCAGTTTGCCATTCACCACAAAGTTGGCGGGAGCTACGAAGCCGCTGATCGAGTCGCGGTCGTGTTTCCGGACGATCACTTTCTTGTGGGTCGAGGGCATGGGGCTGGGGACGCTTCCAAAGTCCGCCCGGAGAGCGCAGTATACGGCGGCGATGGAAGGTCCAGATGGGATTCTCGCACTTTCCGGATGAATTCGCCCAGTTTGTGGCTTCGCAGTAGCCAAACGGTAAACGTTGTGTTATTTTCTGTAGTTTGCTGAAATTGTAAAGTTGCGGTATAAGTCTAATGTCTAGAGGGATTTAGATTCCGCCGGCGAGCCGCTGTGCAGGTTTCGTAGCAGCTTCCCTGTGGAAATCTTGTGAATAACGCCCTGATCGAGGCCCGCAAAGGGCCACCCGACGGCGACTAGGAAGGCATGGCCGATTACATATACACGTTGGAAACCCGGCTCTCGCCGGATCAACAAAAGGCAGTCACACTGGTCTTGGACGCCGCCAAAGCGGCGGGGATGAATCTCTACCTGACCGGTGGCGCCATCCGCGACATCATTACGGGCTTCCCCATTCGCGATCTGGATTTCGCGGTGCAGGGCAACGCGCTCAAACTGCGAAAAGACCTGGAGCGGGTGGGAGCGGTGGTGGGTGACGCCGACGACGAGACGCGGGCCCTGTTGCTGACTTTGCCTGGGGGCGTGCGCGCCGAGATTGCGATGGCGCGCTCGGAACGCTATGACAAGCCGGGCAAGGCGCCGCAGATGGCTCCGGCTACGATCCTTGAAGACCTTCGCCGGCGCGATTTCACCGTGAATGCGATGGCCCTGTCTCTGAACGAGGGATCGCGCGGTTTGTTGATGGATCCCTTCAACGGATCGGCCGACATTGAAGCGAAAGTGATCCGGGTGCTGCATAACTACGCGTTTCTGGAGGATCCTTCGCGGATGATCCGGGCCACGCGTTTTGCCACGCGTTTCCACTGGCCGCTCGAGGAACGGACGCAGGCGCGGTACGAATCGGGGAAGGAAAACGGTTACATCGAGTACATACGAAGTTCGAGGATCGGATACGAGATCGAGCAACTGGCGTATGAGGACGATCCGCAAGGCGTGCTGAAGGCTTATGAAAAAGAGGGATGGCTGAAGGTGCTGAATCCGCGCTGGAGCACAGCCAAAGTCGATACGGCTGGGTTGGGCGCGCTGCTGAAGACTCGGCAGCAGATGAACGAGCTTGGATATACACCGGAGGTTGCGCCGGCGGTGTTGCACTTCCTTACGGAGCGGCTGGGCGACAAGGATATTTCGGATTTGCGGCGGGCGATTCCGCGCAAGGATCTGGTCGAGTCGTGGAAGGATCTGGATGCGAATGCCCACAGCCTGGCGAAGCGCTTGTCGGGTAAAGAGGCGGGCACGCCATCGCGGACGTGGCAATTGCTGTCGTCGGCCCGGCCCGAGATGATCCTGTTTCTTGCGATCACGGCGCGGCAGCAGGCGGTGGCGCAGAAGATCAAGAATTTCTTTACGAAATGGCGGCAGGTGCAGCAGAAGATTCCGTTGCCGGAGATGACGGAACTTCGCATCACGCCGCAGATGCCTGCTTATCCGAAGATCGCGAACGATGTGTTCATGCTGTTGTTGGATGGCAAGCTGCGCTCGCGGACCGAGACTCTGAAGTTTCTGAAGCCGCTGGCGCCGCCACCTCCGCCTCCGCCGCCACCTCCGTCGGCCAAGCGGGGCAGGGGAGCCAAGGCGGCTGTGGCGGCGGCTGCGGTTCCGGCAGCGGCGAGCGGCAAGCCGGGCGCTAAGGGGAAGGGAAAAGCTGCTGCGCTTCCGGCAGTTCCGGTTGCCCCAGCCAAAGAGAAGTCCGCCCCGGCTGCAAAGACGGCCGCGGTTGCGAAGCCCGTGCCTGCTGCAAAGCCATTGGCCGCGAAGCCTGCCGCGTCGGCCAAGGCGCGCAAGCCAGCCAAGGTTGCAGCCGTCAAGAAGCCGAGCAGGACTGCCAAGCGCACGAAGCCGGTGGCTAAGGCGAAGGCAAAGGCTCCAGCTAAGAAAAAGAAGAAGAAATAAGACGGCCGTGGTTTGCCGCCAACGTACGATGGGACGACGGGCGTCTCGCCTGTTTCGTTCTGAAATGGCAGCTCGGCGGCCGGGCGGGGACGGCCGGCTCTCCACTCGCCCGTCTCCACTTGGCCGGCAGCGCTCCGCTGAGACTGATCTATAATGTGGTTATGCGTCGCGCCCTGACCATTGCGGCGTTCGTCATTCTGGTAGCGCTTGTGTCGGCATCAGCCCAACGTGGCGGGATGCGGGCTTCCGGCGGCGGCCGGGGTGTGGGTGTTGGACACTCTTCAGGCGGCCACGCCTTGGGCGGAATGCACGCTGGCCTTCGCACCGGGATGGGCGCTCGTCCCTCCCACTCCTTCCGCAGAAACGGTTTTGGCAGCGGGCGTATGGGCAGGCACGGTTTCCATCACTGCTTCGGCTGCCGGAGGGGCTTCGGGAATCCGTGGTTTGCCGGATTCGGCTACGCAGGCTATTACGATCCGTACTGGTGGTGGGATTCGTCTTCTTCATACAACTATGACGAGGATCAGGAGCGCGAAATCGCGCTTGCCAACGAGATGAACTCAGTCAATGTCGAAGAGCAGCGACTGCGCGAACAGGAAGACAGGGATCGAGAGCGGGATCAGGATTCATACGCACGCCGTGCGCAGGCTCGTGAGGGAGAACGGGCTGCGGTTGTCCCAGCGACGGCGCTGGTTTACCGCGACCAGCATGTGGAAGAAGTACGGAATTATGCGATCGCTGGTGGAACGCTCTGGGTGCTTAACGAGCAGACCGCGAAGAAAATTCCACTCGCCCAGCTCGATCTTCCGGCCACGGTCAAGATGAATGACGATCGCGGCGTGGATTTTCAGGTGCCGAAATAGCGCTTTAAGGCGGTTTCAAGGGAAGTGTCGCCCGGTCTTTCTGGAGAGGGGTTTCCGGTAAGAGGGAAGAGCTTGAACCACGGGGTACACAGAGGTGCACCGGGGAAACCTTGACGGAGCGCTGGTTTTGAAGTCGACAGCCCCCACCCCAATTGCACCACTTTCAGGCGTTGCGCGATTTCCTCCAGCCATTAGAATGAGTGCGGCTCCACATCAAAGAAATCTTCATGTCCCAACCATTCGTTCATCTGCACTTGCATAGCGATTATTCGCTCCTCGACGGCGCTTGCGACGTTGAGAAGCTTGTCGATCGGGTTCAGAAACTTGGCATGCCCGCGGTCGCCATGACCGACCACGGCAATATTTTTGGCGCCGTGCATTTCGTAAATGCGGCGCACAAGGCCGGCGTTAAACCGATTGTGGGATGCGAACTCTACATCTGCAAGAAAGACGACCACGTTATCGCGCGCACTCCGCCCGACGGCGACACCTATAACCATCTGTTGGTGCTGGCGGAAAATGAAGAAGGCTACCGCAATCTGGTGAAGATCACGTCGGAAGCTTCGCTGCACGGCTTTTACTACAAGCCTCGCGTGAGCAAGAACTTTCTGGCCGAACATTCGAAAGGGCTGATCGGGCTTTCTGGATGCCTGAAGGGCGAAGTGGCCGAGCGTTTGACGGAAGGGAACTACGAGGCGGCGCGCTCGGCAGCCGGATTCTACCGCGATCTTTTCGGCAAAGAAAACTTCTTCCTGGAGATTCAGGACCAGGGCCTGGAGATGGAGCACCGGATCCATGCGGGGTTGTTCCAGTTGGAGAAGGATCTCGGGCTGCCCCTGGTCGCGACCAACGACAGCCACTACCTCTGCGAAGACGACGCGCACGCCCAGGATGTGATGCTGTGCATACAGACGGGGAAGTCCATTCAGGAAACCAACCGGATGAAGTTCGAGGGCACGCAGTTCTACGTCAAGAATGGCGACGAGATGTTGCGTGTGTTCAAAGACTCTCCCGAGGTGCTGGCGCGCACGCTCGATATTGCGGAACGCTGCAATTTTCGACTGGAGAAAGTTCCCAGCCCATTTCCGCGCTTTGACGTCCCCGACGGATTCACTCCCGATAGTTATTTCGAGCACATCACGCGGCAGGGATTCGCGCGGCGGATGGAGAGCTTGCGCACGGCAGCGGCTAACGGCCGGCTCAAGCATTCCCTAGCGGATTACGAACAGCGGTTGGCGCGCGAGATTGCCATCATCCAGCAGATGAAGTTCTCGGGGTATTTCCTGATTGTTTGGGATTTCATCCGCTATGCCAGGGAACGCGGCATTCCGGTGGGCCCGGGGCGGGGATCGGCGGCGGGGGCGGTGGTTGCGTATTCGCTCGGGATTACCAACATCGATCCGCTGCAGCACGAACTTTTGTTCGAACGCTTTCTGAATCCGGAGCGTATTTCCATGCCGGATATCGATATCGACTTCTGCATGAACCGGCGCGGCGAAGTGATCGAATACGTCACCCACAAATACGGGCGGGAAAATGTTGCGCAGATTATTACGTTCGGCACGATGGCGGCTAAAGCCGCGATCAAGGACGTTGGCCGCGCGATGGACATGCCCTACAGCGACGTAGACCGCATCGCGAAAATGGTACCCACCACGCTGAATATCAAGCTGGACGATGCGCTCAAAGAATCGGTGGCACTGCAGGAGGCGTATCAAAAAGATCCGCAGGTGCGGCAGTTGCTGGACACGGCGCGGAAGCTGGAAGGTCTGGTACGGAATTCCGGGGTGCACGCCGCGGGCGTGGTGATCTCGCCGCGACCGCTGATTGAACTGGTGCCGCTGCACAGAACCAAGAACGACGAAATCGTCACCGCGTTCGACATGAAGGCCATCGAAAAGATGGGCCTGTTGAAGATGGATTTTCTGGGACTGACGACGCTCACCATTCTCGATGACGCGTTGAAACTGATCGCGCAGAGGGGGACAAATCTGAAACTGGACGACATCCCGCTCGAAGACCCGGAGACCTACGAGAAAGTCTTCCATAAGGGACTGACGTCGGGCGTGTTCCAGTTTGAATCGCACGGGATGCGAGACGTTCTGCGCCGCTATCAGCCGAATTCGATTGAAGATCTCACGGCGCTGAATGCTCTCTACCGTCCGGGGCCGATCCAGGGTGGCATGATCGACGATTTTATCGAGCGCAAGCATGGACGCCGGAAGATCGAATACGAATTGCCGGAACTGAAAGAGATTTTGCAGGAGACGCTGGGCGTGATCGTGTATCAGGAACAGGTGATGCAGGCGGCGAACCGGCTCGCCGGCTACAGCTTGGGAGAAGCGGATCTGTTGCGGCGGGCGATGGGCAAGAAGAACGTCGAGGAGATGGCGAAGCAGCGCGAACGGTTTGTGCAGGGCGCGACGCAGCGCGGTTTTCCGCCGAGGAAGATCGAGAAGATTTTCGATCTGATGGCGCAATTTGCCGGCTACGGTTTCAACAAGTCGCACTCGGCGGCGTACGCGCTGTTGGCGTATCACACGGCGTACTTGAAGACGCACCATCCGCTTGACTTCATGGCGGCGCTGCTGACTTCGGTGACCGGCAGCACCGACGATGTGGTGAAGTACATCAACGAGTGCCGCGAGATGGGGATTGCGGTGGAGCCGCCCGATATCAACGTCAGCGATGCGAACTTTACGCCGCACGGGCAGGCGATCCGCTTCGGACTGGCCGCGGTGAAAAACGTTGGCGGAAATGCGATCGAGTCGATCGTCGCGGGGCGAAAGAAACTCGGCCGGAATTTCCGGTCGTTCTATGAATTCTGCGAAGAAGTGGATCTGCGGCTATTGAACAAGCGCGTGCTGGAGTCGCTGATCAAGAGTGGGGCCATGGATGGTTTCGGGCACCGGGCGCAGCTCATGAAAGCGCTCGACACGGCGATGGAACAGGCGCAGAAGGCGCAGCGGGATGCGGAGTCGGGACAGCACGGGCTGTTTGGCGTGTTTGCGGATGAAGCGGCGCAGCAGGCGAACGATGCGCTCCCGGGCGCGCCCGACTGGGATGAGCAGACGCGGCTGGCGGCGGAAAAAGAAATCCTCGGCTTTTTTATTACCGGGCATCCGATGGAGAAGTACAAGGAGAAACTTGCCGACCTGAATGCGCTCTCCACCGAAGATATTGGCGCGATGAAGAAATCCACCGCCAAGGACGAGAACATTACGACGGCGGGTTTGATTTCGGGGCTGCGAGTCGCAAAATCAAGAAGGGGCGAACTGTGGGCACAAGCGGCGCTGGAAGATATGTTGGGGAAAGTGGAGCTGCTGGTTTTTCCCGAGGCCTACAGGAAGCTTGCGGAGAAAGTAAAGCTCGAGGTTCCGGTGCTGATTCGCGGGGGCGTGCGCATTGAAGAAGGCGCGAATCCAAAGGTTACGGCGAACGACATCGTTCCGCTCGACGAAGCTCCGGTGACGCTGGCGAAGGCGCTTCGCATACGGATTCCTCTGGGCCGTGCGACCGAAAGCACGGTCGATGCCCTGCACGCGCTTTGCAGCGAGCGCAAGGGCGAGGCGCAGGTGCTGTTTGACGTGGAGCGGGAAGGCGATTTCATGGTGGTGATGGAAGCGGAAGGCTATAATGTGATGCCGGACCGCAGTTTCTTGAGCCGCGTGGAAGAGTTGTGCGGGCGCGGCAGCGTGCGCAAAATCAGTTGATCGTGCAAAGGAAGAGCATGCCAGCTCACCGACGCGGCCGATGAGACGAGCAAAGACAAAGCGGGCGGGAAAGTCCGATGCGAGTGCGGAAAACGGCGCGACAAGTTCCGCGAAGAACGGCGCGGAGAATGCCGCCGTCGCCAGTGCGGACTTCATGCTCTCGATTGTGGAAGCGCATCATACCCGAGGGAATGGGAACGTCATCAAGATGGATTCTGGATTGAAAGCGCAGCAGGAACTGGAAAAAATCGAGAAGCAGATCACGAAGCTGCAGACGCTGGAAGGGCAGAACGCGGAAACGCTCCGCCAAATCCAGCAATTGCACGAGCGGGTCGACGGCCTGCGCCGCGAGATTTCTTCGCACCTGAACGCATGGGAGCGCACGGAACTGGCGCGGCATCCGCAGCGTCCCTATACGCTGGATTATGTCGAGCGCATTTTTACCGATTGGAGCGAAATTCACGGGGATCGCGGCTTCCGCGACGATCCGGCGATTGTTTGCGGGATGGCTCGCTTTCACGGCGAGGAAGTCATCGTGATCGGCCAGCAGAAGGCGCGCGACGCGAAACAGCGCGTGTATCGCAACTTTGGCATGGCGCACCCGGAAGGATATCGGAAGGCGCTGCGGGTGATGAGGATTGCGGAGAAGTTCAAGCGTCCGATTCTAACCTTCGTCGATACCGATGGCGCTTATCCCGGACTGCACGCCGAAGAGCGAGGACAGGGAGAAGCGATTGCGCGCAACCTGCTCGAAATGGCGCGTCTCGAAGTGCCGATCATCGCGACCGTGATTGGCGTCGGGGGCAGTGGCGGAGCGCTGGCGATTGCCGTGGCTGATCGCGTGTTGATGATGGAAAACGCCGTGTACTCGGTGATTTCGCCGGAGGGTTGCGCCTCGATCATGTGGCGCGATACCAGCAAGAAAGGCCTGGCGGCGGAGGCGATGAAGATCACGGCAAAAGATTTGAGCGACCTGGGCTGCATCGATGCCATTATCCCGGAGCCCGCCGGCGGCGCGCATACCGACCATGCGCGGGCCGCCGAGTTGCTCGACCGGGCGCTGCAAGAGAATCTGGCTATGCTCAAACGACTGCCGGTCGGGGAGTTGCTGGAAACCCGCTATCAGAAATTCCGCAACATGGCGCAGTTCTTCCAGGTGGAAGCGTAAGAACGGCACTGGTCATTTCTGGTTATCCCGCCGAATTGAGTGGAGTTAGCTAGCCGCCTAGAAGTGCGCTTGCATCGACTTCTCTTGCATGATATCATGATATCAATCTAAGCCCCGGAGGATGCGATGGCCCAACTCGTCGTCCGTAACATCGAGAACGTTGTCAAGTCTCGATTGCAGCGCCGCGCGCGCCGGAATGGCCGCAGCATGGAAGAGGAAATACGGGATATTCTTCGCAGCGCAGCGGTTGAGGAACCTCTTCCATCCGGCGGGTTGGGGAAAGAACTCGCTGCTTTGTTCGCCAAAGTTGGCCTCGAAACCGACATTCCCGAATTGCGGGGACACGCGGTTGAGCCCTTCGAGTTTGAGCTGTGATTATTCTCGACACGAATGTGCTTTCGGCGCTGATGCGCCAAATCCCCGACCAGAACGTTGTGGCTTGGCTCGACCGGCAACCCCGGACGTCGATATGGACGACTTCGGTGACGGTCTTTGAAATCCGCTTCGGACTGCAGATTTTGGCGGTGGGAAAGCGGCGGAAGCTGCTCGCTGAGGCGTTTGAAGAGCTTCTCGCGAGAATTGGCCAGCGTGTGGCGACGTTCGATGTTGCGGCCGCGGGGCACGCGAGTGATCTAATGGCAGCGCGGCACAGGAAAGGCCGTCCCGGTGATCTTCGCGACACGATGATTTCCGGGATTGTGCTCGCGCAACACGCCACGCTTGCAACCCGCAACACGGTCCATTTCGAAGATGCTTCAATTCCACTCGTTAATCCTTGGACCCTCCAGCCTTAGGACCATCCAACGCTGCCGTCGCATTTGTTATGGGAAGGAAGTTCCTCCGCCTACAGAATTGGTAAATGCAGGCAGGGCTGCACTAAGAAGTCGAGCGAATTGACTTGTTGTAATGCCTGATCCACCAGCGACGCTTTACACTCCTCCAGCGTAATCAGAAAGGGCAGGTGCGATTTCGGGCAGCCCGGCTTCTGCAGCACGGAATCGATGTTGATGCCGCAGTGGGAGAGAATTGTGGCGAGGCTGGCGATGATGCCGGGGCGGTCTTTCACCAGAAAGCGCAGATAGTGTTTGGTGGTGAAATCGGCGGTGACGGTGGGAGTTTTCTCGGCGGGCTGTCCGGCATCCGTCATTGTTATTGTCATTGCGGTTTGATGGGAGCGAGCGATGGCCAGAATGTCGGAGACGACCGCGACGGCGGTTGGATGTCCGCCTGCGCCATGGCCTCCAAACACCGTCTGGCCGCCGTAGGTTCCGGTTGCCATGACCAGGTTTTGGCTGCCCTCCACGCGCGCCAAGGGCGATGAGAGTTCGACCAGCGCCGGCTGGACCGCGGCAAACAGTTCCTCGCCTTCCGGCTTTGTGCTCGGCTTTGTGCTCAATTCTGTTTTCAACTCGGCCCAGGAAATCTGGCGAATCGTGCAACCTAGCTGGTTCGCGTATTCGAAATCAACCGCGTCGATGGCGGAGATGGAGCGCGCCACGATGCTCTCTGGCCGGACGTTGCAATGCAGTCCGACGCGCGCCAGGATGGCGAGTTTGGCCCGTGCGTCCAGGCCGTCGATGTCTTCGGTGGGATCGGCCTCGGCGAAACCGAGCTTCTGCGCCTCGCGCAGAGCCGTGGCGAAGGGGATGCCGTTCGACTCGATCTGGCTGAGAATGTAGTTGCAGGTGCCGTTGAGGATGCCGCAAATTTTGAACAGTTCGTCGCCGGCCAGGCCCTCATGCAATCCGGAAATCACCGGCACGCCGCCCGCTACCGACGCGCCAAACTGGATTTGCCGGTTCATTTTGCGGGCCAAGCCGATTAGTTCCGGGCCGCAATGCGCGATTAACTGCTTGTTGGCGGTGACCACGGATTTTCCCGAGGTCAGGGCGCGCCGAATCCAGGCTTCGGTGGGCTCAAGGCCGCCCATCACCTCGACTACGATGTCGGCGTTCGACGACAAAATGTCGTCGATCTTTTCCGTCCACTGCACCGAGGAGGGAAGCCAATCCACCTTTTTTCGCGCTACGTTGCGATTGAGGACGTGGGTCAGGCGCAGGTGGGTGTTCGAGCGCTCGCAAAGAATCTTCGCCACCGAACTCCCGACCGTTCCAAAGCCAACCAGGGCCACGTTACAGATTTGTGCAGCAGCGCTGTTGGCGGTGGAATCGAGTTTAGAGGTCATTTCATCTCCCGTGCTTCGGATTGTTCCCGCCTCGTTCTATTATCACCGAAGCCTTCCAGCGCCGCTTGAGCGGAGCTTGGACCGGGTTTCCTGAAGAACCAGGGAGGTGCATAAGCTGAGCCGCCCGCCCACTCATTCGCAGAGAACGCGAGTGAGCGGGGGCACTCGGCGATCACAACGGTAAGGTTAGGAAGTGAAGCCGGGCGATCTCCTCGAAACGCTCGAGCCCGCGAGTGGTCTTTGGTGGGTCACGAAAAAAGTCCTGGTAGGCTCTGGGGCTCTTGCGAACGTCCTACGCAGCCTGGCTGTACAATCCACACGCATGGTCTGTGTAGCAGGTCGGGCAGAACGTCTCGCCGCAACACTCGCAATCCTCCGAGTGATGCCCGCAGATTTCGCGGCGGCACTTGGCGCAGTGAGCCAGATGCGACCGCACACATCCGGCGATACTGCACACCCCTACCGTGTCGACTGTGTAGTCCTGGTCTCGGGTCGTCATACATGGCTCCCTTGACGGACAGAGCGTTGGAGAAGAGATCGTTTTCGATGCCTCCAACTATTGCATCTCGGGTGCCGTCCCGTCAGTAATAAGTTTAAACCTCAAGGGCAGGGCGCGAGTATGCTGCGAAGCTTCAAGCCTTATCCTCGTCTGTGGTGGACGGACAATTGTGATGCGCGAAAAACCCCGCCCAAGCGGAGCTTGGACGGGGCGCCCTGAAGAGTCAGCGCCGCGGAAGGCCGACTTCTCGAAAAAGTGCGAGGGGCACCCCCGACTACCATGTGCTGCTCTGATTAACCCTCAGCGCTTTCGAGCGCGTATAATAAAGGGTTTTCCTGCTTCACTCCGCTAGACTTCCGGGCGAATGGGGTTTGTCCGGTCAACATTTTGTACGGGTAAACAAGAAAGGTATAGGGGATGGCCACTACGGATGTCGTGCCCCAGGAACGGTCTGGTCAATTGGGGCAAAAGCGTGTCGTTAACGACATGAGCATTCAGGTTGCGACGGTGAATGGTTCGGGGTCGCAGAGTTCCAACACCGTTTTGTTGCGCAGCATTTTCCAGATGGGGGTGCCGATTTCGGGGAAGAACTTGTTTCCTTCGAACATTGCCGGGCTGCCGACCTGGTACACGATCCGCGCCAATAAAGACGGCTACATCGCGCGCAAGAAGGAAATCGACTTGCTGATCGCGATGAATGCGGAGACGGCGCAGGACGATGTGAAGACGCTGGGGGCGGGCGCTGCCGTGCTCTATGACGAGCCGCTGGCGCTCGACAAGGTGCGCGGCGATTTGATTTATTACGCCGTGCCCTTCGATAAGCTGGCGGCGACGGTGGGCGCGGAAGCCAAGCTGCGCAAACTGATCAAGAACATGATCTACGTCGGAGTGGCCGCGCAGCTACTCGAAATCGACTATGCCGAAGTGGAGAAGGCGATTCGCAAACAGTTCGCGACGAAGGCAAAGGCGGCGGCCTTGAATCTGGCGGCGGCGAAGGCAGGACGCGATTACGCCGCCGCGAACTTGAAGAAGCGCGATCCGTACTACATCCAGCGCATGGATAAGACGGCAGGCAAGATCATCGTCGACGGCAATTCCGCCGCCGCCCTGGGATGCATGTTTGCCGGGTGTACGGTGGTGACATGGTATCCGATTACGCCGTCGTCGTCGCTGGTGGAGACGATGATTGACTACATGAAGGAACACCGCGTGGGGCCGGATGGCAAAGCGACGTTTGCCATCGTGCAGGCCGAAGACGAACTGGCGGCGGTGGGCATGGTGATTGGGGCGGCGTGGGCGGGCGCGCGCTCGATGACTGCGACCGCGGGCCCGGGCATTTCCCTGATGGCGGAGTTTACGGGCTTGGCTTACTACGTGGAAGTTCCGGCGGTGATCTGGGATATTCAGAGGGTCGGGCCCTCGACCGGCTTGCCTACACGAACTTCGCAAGGCGACCTGCTCTCGACGGCGTTTCTGAGCCACGGCGACACCAAGCACCTTATGCTGTTTCCGAACTCGGTGAGCGAGTGTTTCACGATGGCGCAGGATGCTTTTGATTTGGCCGAGCGTTTTCAGACGCCGGTGTTCGTCATGTCGGACCTGGACCTGGGGATGAATAACTGGATGTCGGATCCGTTTCCTTATCCCGAGAAGCCGATCAATCGCGGAAAAGTGCTGAGCAAGGCCGATCTTGAGAAGGCGGGCAGTTTTGCCCGCTACAAGGATGTGGATGACGACGGCGTCGGCTATCGCACGCTGCCGGGCACTGATCATCCTTTAGCGGCATATTTTGCGCGCGGCAGCGGTCACAATGAAAGGGCGCAGTACAGCGAGCGGCCGGACGATTTCGAACGCAACATGGAGCGGATCAACAAGAAGTTCGAAACGGCGCGCTCGTTTGTTCCGCGGCCGGAAATGATGGGGGGCGGCGCGGCGAAAATCGGCATCCTTGCTTATGGCACATCGCACTGGGCAATCCTCGAGTCGCGCGATCAATTGTCCAATGAGCACAAACTGGAAACGGACTATCTGCGCGTGCTCGCGTATCCGTTTACGCGCGAGGTTCACGACTTCATTGCGCGGCACGAGCGCGTGTATGTGGTGGAGCAAAACCGCGACGGGCAGATGGCCAGTCTGCTGAAGCTCGACATCAAGCCGGAATTGACGCCGCGCTTGCGGTCGATCTGCCACATTCACGGATTGCCGATGGACGCGCGGTCCGTGACCGACGAACTCATGATGATGGAGGGCAAGTAACATGGGGACTACACCTACTAACCCGCCGGCAGCGACTCCCGCGCCAACTCCAAAGACGAACCGCATTGGATTGCAAGTTATCGACTATCGCGGCGGGAAGACTACGCTCTGCGCGGGGTGCGGGCATAACGCGATTTCCGAGCGCATCATTGACGCGATGTATGAAATGGGCGTGAAGCCCGAGCGGGTGGCGAAGTTCAGCGGCATTGGATGCTCGTCGAAGAGTCCGGCTTATTTCATGAACCGCTCGCACAGCTTCAACTCCGTGCATGGACGCATGCCGTCGATCGCCACGGGAGCGATGCTGGCGAACAAGCACCTGATCGCCCTGGGTGTGACCGGGGATGGCGACACGGTTTCGATCGGCGCCGGGCAATTTATCCACCTGATGCGTCGTAACCTGCCGATCATCTACATCATTGAAGACAACGGTTGTTACGGCCTGACGAAAGGGCAGTTTTCGGCGACCGCCGATTTGGGATCGACGCTGAAGAGCGGTGTGGTGAACGACCTGCCTCCGGTCGATACCTGCGCTATGGCAATTCAGTTGGGGGCTACGTTTGTGGGCCGGTCGTTTTCCGGCGACAAGCGGCAGCTTCATACCATGCTCAAGGCGGCCATCGCGCACAATGGCACAGTGATGCTGGACGTGGTTTCTCCGTGCGTTACTTTTAATGACCACGAGGGCTCGACCAAGTCTTACAAATACATGCAGGCGCATGAAGAGCCGCTGCACGAGGTCAGCTTCGTGCCGTCGTTTGAGGAAATCAACGTGGACTACGATCCGGGGACGACGTTTGAAGTCACCATGCACGATGGGTCGAGCCTGCGGTTACGCAAGCTGGAGGAAGAGTACGATCCGACGGACAGAATTCACGCAGTAAGAAGGTTGATGGAATCGCACGCGAAAGGCGAGGTGCTGACGGGCGTGTTCTATATCAATGCCAAGGCGCCAAACTTTATCGATATGCTGAATGTTACGGATCAGCCGCTCGCGACTTTGCCGGAATCGGTAACACGGCCGAGCCGGGAAACGTTGGCGAAGTGCATGGAAGAGCTGCGGTAGACTTCCGCAAAAGGATGGATAAATGTGAGCCGGTTGCGATCGCGGCCGGCTCTAACGCGACGATCCGGGCCGCCTCCGCGAGGTCCGGTTGCAACCTCGTCGCCATCTCACTTACTGGTTTCGGAAATGGTGCGTAGGACCGGGGCGACGTTCGTCGGAGTTGCGGTCTCCGGGGACGATGCCAGCGGCAGCTCAACCGTATGTGGGTCAGTGTGAGCAATCTTGCTCAGAACAACCGACCGCGGGCGTGTCATCGTTAGCTTGGCGGAAATGCGGAGAGGAAGACCGTCCTCAAGAACGCTTCTGCCCTTTACCTCATGACGGAACCATCCGGGATGAGAGAAAGAATGAAGGGGGGTATCTGATGGAACCCGTTCTTCGCCAGTTCCGCGATGATTTCCGGAGACGGCTAGCCCGCATCACTGGATCCGTCTCCAGGATGTTTGCCTCACTTACGCCACCGGTTCGCGGTTTCCCATCGGCAAGGATGTGCCCGTTTTGCGGGTTAATCACACCGCGGTCCAAGACGTCTTGCCTGGAGTGCGGGAAGTCGTTAGCTCCGGTCGGCACGAGATGAAGATCGATGGGTTTTCGGGACGTTCGGCGCCAGCCAATCCGCCACGAACAGTTCGGAAAATGCCGGTTCGCCGCGACGGCTCCATTGGGGCGAGAATCCGAATCGAGACTGGAAATACCCTTGAATCATTCCGGCGCATCGGAGGTCTGTCGGGTGAGGCAAGCCCATCGGTTTCCGGCCCGTCACTGTTTCTCAGCCGCCAAGCAGCGCGCTGAATGCGGCTCGGTGCGGGGCAGGCCAGTACTCAGCTCGCACTTCTGTTTCGGCTTGGCACCACAAGTCGGACAACGGACACCCAAGGCTTGTTCCTTCTCGGTCTTCATGGCTCGATGGTGCACGATTGCAGGGCAACAAGATGGTCAATTTTGACCATTCCGCAAGCCCACTCTCGTTGGATACTAGCAAAGGGCAAACCGTACCGGGCGGACGAGAGCACCCCGTTAGAACCGAAGTGGCAAGACCAGCCATCATGATCTCAACTCGCTCTCATGATAGCTCGGACCCCTCTGAACCGTAGCCTCTTGCAATACCTGTACTAAAGGAAGTGAGGGACAAATGACACTACCAACCACCGTGTTTCCGGATGGACTGTTGGAAGTCGTCCCCCCACGCCCCTGGGCACAGGGGGCTTCGGCGACTCGTTCAAGATTGCAGGTGAAGCCATCTTTACCGAGTCGAATCGCGGTGATCGGGAATTATCTTCCGCGACAATGCGGGATAGCTACGTTCACCACAGACCTGTGCGCGGCCATATCCGCGGAATACGGAAACGCTCGCTTATTGGCGCTGCCAGTAAACGACACCGAACAGGGATACGACTATCCCGCGCGAGTGCGATGGTGTCTTGCCCAGGACGACGTCAAATCGTATCAAGACGCGGCTGAATTTCTGAATTTCAACAACATCGACATGGTGTGCCTGCAGCACGAGTATGGAATCTTCGGGGGCCCGGCCGGAAGCCACATTCTGCATCTGCTGCGCGGCTTGAAGATGCCGGTGGTGAGCACGCTGCACACGGTTCTACGCGAGCCGAATCCCGATCAACTCATGGTCATGGAAGAGATCGCCGAGCTTTCGGATCGCCTCATCGTCATGAGCCAGCTCTCGTCCCAGTTCTTGCAGGAGATCTTCAAAGTCCCCGGCAGCAAGATCGACATGGTTCCGCACGGCGTTCCAGACCTGCCCTTTCTCGATCCCAATTTCTATAAGGATCGCTTTGGGGTGGAAGGTAAAGCGGTATTGCTCACGTTCGGTCTGCTCTCTCCGAACAAGGGTATCGAAAACGTCATTCAGGCGCTGCCGCAGATTTTGTCCGAGCACAAGAATGTTGCCTATATTGTTGCCGGCGCAACCCATCCTCATATTCTCCGTCGCGAGGGAGACCAGTATCGCGCCCGCTTGCAAGCTTTGGCGAAAGAAGTGGGAGTGGAGTCGCACGTGATCTTCCACGACCGCTTCGTCAGCCCGGAGGAGATGGCGGAGTTCATTGGCGCTGCCGATATTTACATCACTCCTTATCGCTACGAGGCGCAGGTTGTTTCCGGGACGCTTGCCTATGCGCTCGGGGCGGGCAAGGCAATCATCTCGACTCCATACTGGCACGCGATTGAATTGTTGGACGACCGGCGGGGTGCACTGGTCCCGTTCCAAAACCCGGCTGCGATCGCCAACAAGACAATCGAACTCTTGAATACGCCTGCAATTCGCCACGCCATGCGTAAACGCGCCTATCTGTTCGCGCGCGATATGGTCTGGAAGAGAGTCGCGCAGGGTTACATGGAGAGTTTCTCGCGAGTTCGCAACGACCGGATGGAAAATCCCCGCGTTCAGTTCTCCGCTCGCGCCACTGCCAAAGCGCTCGATCAACTGCCGGAATTGAAACTGGATCAAGTGAAGGCTTTGACCGACGATACCGGAATGCTGCAGCACGCGATCTTCACCATTCCGAATCGGGCTGAGGGCTATACCACCGATGACAACGCTCGCGGACTGATTGTCACGGTGCTGCTGGCACAACTCGGCAATGGCAAAGACCGGTTCGGCCAGGCGAATCCGGTCGCCCCGGAACTCTCTTGCCGGTACTTGTCGTTCCTGGAACATGCGTTCAACCCAGCAAACGGCAGATTCAGAAACTTTCTCGGCTACGATCGACAGTGGAACGAACCTGTCGGCTCGGAAGACTGCCACGGGCGTGCGTTGTGGAGTCTGGGCACGGTTCTGGGCCGATCGGACAATCAGGGCTTGCGAAGCGCTGCCGGGCGTTTGTTCGAGTTTTCGCTGCCCGCGGCATTGGAGTCCTATAGTCCTCGCGCCGGCGCCTATGCGTTGCTTGGAATTCAGGAATACCTCAATTCCTATCCCGGCGATCGGGACGCGCAGAAACTACGATCCGTACTCAGCCGGCGATTGCTCGAAATGTATGAATCCATCCGCCGCCCGGATTGGAAGTGGTTCGAGAATGTTGTCGCGTACGGCAACGCGAGATTGCCCCAAGCCCTGCTGGTCGTGGGCTCCGCCTGTGCGGACGAGCGCATGGTCTCGGGCGGCCTGGAAGCGCTGGATTGGTTGCTGAAAGCGCAGCATTGCGAAACCAACCATCACTTCGTACCGATTGGATCGCAGGGTTTCTATCGCCAGGATGGGGAAAAAGCTCGCTTCGATCAGCAGCCAATTGAGGCCGCCGGGGCGGTATCCGCGTGTCTCGAAGCGTACCGCGTAACTGGGGACACCCGCTGGCGCAGCGAAGCATGGTCAGCGTTCAACTGGTTCCTGGGCGACAACGATCTGCAACTTCCTCTTTATGATTCCGTCAGCGGCGGCTGCCGGGA
>JBGPFV010000009.1:0-20646 GCA_041483535.1 Terriglobia bacterium
ATTGCAGAGGTGAAACCAGAATTGCAGAAATTCCCAGTGGGGTAGAGGTGGGTTAACCTCTACAATCTGACCCTCTCACCTCTGACCTCATGTACTCTTTGGCGTACACTCTTGGTTGCACATGCGAGATCCGGTCGAACTCGAGGTTTTCAAGAACCTCTACCATTCCATCGCCGAGGAAATGGGAGCGGCGCTGCGCCGCACTTCCTTCTCTCCCAACATCAAAGAGCGCCGCGACTACTCCTGCGCTGTCTTCGATTCCGCAGGACAGGTCATTGCCATGGGCGATCACATGCCGGTGCACCTGGGCTCCATGCCCATGTCGGTTGCCGCGGCTGTGGACCAGTGTGAGCTCGAACCCGGCGATGTGGTCATGCTCAACGATCCCTTCCGCGGAGGCACGCACCTTCCTGATATCACCCTGGTGATGCCGGTGTACATTTCTCGGTTGGGAAGAACCACGCCCGACTTCTATGTCGCTTCCCGCGCTCACCACGCCGATGTTGGCGGAACTTACCCTGGCTCGATGGGCCCCTGCCGCGAAATCTACCAGGAAGGCCTCCGCATCCCTCCCGTCAAAATCATGCGGGGCGGAAAGCTGGTTGCCGATGTGTTGGCTCTTCTTCTCAATAACGTGCGCACGCCCGAGGAGCGCGAAGGCGACCTCGGCGCTCAGATCGCCGCTTGCCAGACCGGCGCCCAGCGCCTCCGCGAAATCTGCGCCCGGTACGGGATCGCCCGCGCCAAACGAGCCGCCGCCGACCTGCTCGTCTATTCCGAAGAGATGATGCGAGCCTTCCTACTCACCATCCCGCCCGGCCGCTATCAAGCGGAAGACTTCCTCGATAACGACGGAGTCGAAGACAAACTGGTGCGCATCGCGGTGACCATCGAAGTCAAACCCGTTAAGAAATCCGCTGTAGAGACGCGGCTTGCTGTGTCTCACTCAGCGTCGAGAAAGAAGCCGCCCGCCCAGGTCACCATCGACTTCACCGGCAGCGACCCGCAAGTGCAAGGGGCGATCAACGCGGTCGAGGCGATCACCTACTCGGCCTGCTTCTACGTCTTCCGCTGCCTGCTCCGCGAAGACGTGCCCGCCACCTCCGGCCTGATGCGTCCGATCCGCGTCATCGCGCCATCGGGAACCGTGGTCAATGCCAAGCCTCCCGCCGCCGTTGCCGGCGGCAACGTGGAAACTTCGCAGCGGATTGTCGACGTGCTGCTGAAAGCGCTGGCGCAGGCGATTCCCGACCGCATCCCGGCCGCCGCCGCCGGCACCATGAACAACCTCACCATCGGCGGCATCGATCCCCGCTCTGGCGACCCCTTCGCTTATTACGAAACCCTCGCCGGTGGCATGGGCGCGCGCTCGACTAAAGACGGAGTTTCCGGCGTCCACACTCACATGACCAACTCTCTCAACACTCCCGCCGAGGCCCTCGAATACGCCTACCCGATTCGGCTGCGGCAGTATTGTTTTCGCTCCAAAAGTGGAGGCGCGGGACTCCACACCGGTGGCGATGGAATCGTGCGTGAAATCGAAGTCTTAACCGACGCCCAGGTCACTCTGCTCGCCGACCGCCGTTCCCGCGGACCCTACGGCTTGGCTGGAGGAGCCGACGGCGCTCCCGGACGCACCCTGATCATCCGGCGTGACGGTTCGACCGAAGAAATCCCCGGCAAGACCAGCGTTCGCCTGCGTTCCGGGGAAAGAGTCCGCATAGAATCACCTGGCGGCGGCGGCTGGGGTAGGCCAAACCGCTGAACCGCGGAGAACGCGGAGTACGCGGAGAAAAGCCTTAACCACCGGGGGCACAGGGGAAACCCGGTTACAAAAGACTCTGCGCTCTCCGCGTCTTCTGCGGTACATCCCGCTTTTCGCTAGAATTCCAATTGCAGGCTCTTGAGGAGTGACCACGATGAGATTCTTGCGCCCTTTTCTTTTCGCGATTGTTCTGGCGTCCGCCTTCTTCTACTTCACCACCTATCGCAACGGACGTCTCCACCCCGCCAACTGGATCAGCCGTCCGCAGCACGTTGAAATCACCGAAGCCGCCGGCAGCGAAGGGCTCGACGCTGAAGAGCAAAACAACATCAATGTCTACCGCAAAAACATTGGAGCGGTCGTCAACATCACTTCGCGCGTCATGACCTTCGACTTCTTCTACGGCCTGGTGCCGCAGGAAGGCCAGGGTTCCGGTTTCGTCATCGACAAAGAAGGACACATCCTCACCAACTATCACGTCATCGCCGATGCGCGCGAGGTCTGGGTCACGCTCCACAACCGCAAGAAATATAAGGCCACCATCGTCGGTAGCGACCGCGCGCATGACTTAGCCGTGGTCCAGATCAAAGCCACCGATCTCCAGCCCATGACGCTAGGCGACTCGACCAATCTGCAAGTCGGCCAGAAAGTCTATGCCATCGGCAATCCCTTCGGCCTCGCCGGGACGCTCACCCGGGGCATCGTCAGTTCGATCCGCCAGGTGCAGGAGCCCGATGGCATGGTCATCGAAGAAGCCATCCAGACCGACGCCGCCATCAACCCCGGAAACTCCGGCGGCCCGCTGCTCAATTGGCACGGCGAAGTCATCGGCATCAATACGATGATCGCCTCCAGCGTGGGACAAAGCGCTGGCATTGGCTTCGCCATCCCGATCAATACCGCCAAAGCGGTGCTCAACGATCTGGTCACGCTCGGACGCGTGCGCCGTCCCGCACTCGGCGTCCGCACCATTCCGATTGACTCTGGGCTGGCCGAGGAGATGGGGCTGGCAGCCGACTATGGACTGCTCATCGTGCAGGCGGTTCCGGGAGGCTCGGCCGACCGCGCCGGATTGCGCGGCGGCTCCGAGCGCGCCTACCTTGGGAATACTCCCATCATGATTGGTGGAGATCTCATCGTCGCCATCGACGGAGAAAAAGTCGACAGCCAGCAAATCCTCGCCCAGATCATGAACAAGCACCGCGCTGGGGACACGGTGAGGGTGACTATTTTCCGCGGCAAGAAACAGATGGAAGTATCGGTGGTGCTGGGAGAGGCTAGGGAGCAAGTGTGAAACGGCTTGGAGGGACGGACGCCTCGCCCGTCCAGCCGGGCGGGGACGCCCGGCGCTCCACCAGCATACTTCCCGCGCTATCATCTTTCCCATGCCCGACGTCGACTGGATCCGCAAACTCTGCCTCTCCTTCCCCGACGTAACCGAGGACATGCCCTGGGGCGACGACCTCTGCTTCAAGGTCCGCGGCAAAATCTTTACTGGCATGGTCCTCTCGGACGGCCGGTTTCCGCGCATCACTCTTAAATGCGCGGCGGAAACATTCCACGACCTCCTCGAGATCGAAGGCATCTGCCCCGCACCCTACGTAGGACGTTACAAGTGGGTGATGCTCGCCAACTCCAACGTCCTGCCTTCCGACGAACTGGAAGCCCTGATTCGGCAGTCGTATGAACTGGTCGCAGCCAAAGCACCCAAGCAGGCCAAAGCGTCCGGGAAATCGAAACCTCGAACTGCGGAACATCGATCTGCGAAAGGTCGATCAAGGAAATCCTGATGAGGCTTTTCTCGGTGCCCTCCGCGTCTCGGCTGTGGACCGGTTTGACTCCCCGCAACCCCCTCAGCTAGCCTCGTACTTTCGCCCCAAGCCATGCGCATTCAACATAGTTCTCTAATACGTTTTCTGATCCGTTTTCTGATCCTCTGCAGCCTGTGCGCTTTATTCGCCTCGACCGTCGCGGCCGCGCCTCTGCGCCCTACGCATGCTCCGCACGCCATCGTCACCAGCGTTCACGAGCTTGCGTCTCGCGCCGGGGTTGAGATGCTGCGCTCGGGTGGCAATGCTGTCGATGCCGCTGTCGCCACCGGCTTTGCGCTCGCCGTCGTCCATCCCCAGGCTGGAAACCTTGGCGGAGGCGGCTTCCTGCTTCTCCGCAACGCCAACGGCGAAACACACTTCATCGATTTCCGCGAAAAAGCGCCGGCCGCTGCCACCGAAAACATGTATCTCGACGCCCAGGGCAACGTCATTCCAGAATCCAGCAAAGACTCTAGCGTCGTCGGATACAAATCCGTTGGCGTGCCCGGCTCCGTAGCCGGACTGGTTTACGCGGAAAAGAAATACGGCAAGCTATCGCTGGAAAAAGTGATCGCTCCCGCCATCAAGCTCGCTCGCAATGGTTTCCCGCTCGCCTATGAAGACGCGCAAGATCTGAAACGAGATGAGTATCTCGCGCAGTTTTCCGAATCCAAACGCATTTTCCAGCGCGACGGGAACTACTACCAGCCCGGAGAACTATTCAAACAGCCCGACCTCGCCCGCACGCTCGAACGCATCGCCAAGAATCCCGATGCCTTCTACCACGGCGCCATGGCCCGCGAACTGGCTACGGCCATCCACAAAGGTGGAGGCCTCGTTACCGCCGCCGACCTCGCCGCCTACGAAGTCAAAGAGCGCGAGCCCATTCGCGGATCCTATCGGGGATACGACATCATCAGCGCTCCGCCGCCATCTTCGGGCGGAGTGGCGCTTGTCGAGATCCTCAATATCCTTGAGGGCTTCGACCTCGCGAAATTGAGCAATCGCTCCGCCGCTGCCATCCACCTGGAAGCGGAAGCGTTCCGGCGCGTCTTCTATGATCGAGTCGATTTCATGGGCGATCCCGACTTCGCCAAAATTCCCGTTGCGCAGCTCATCGACAAGAAATATGCCGCCGCATGGCGCGACTCCATCGACCCGAACCACGCCAGCGTGAGCAAAGATCTAAAACGTCCCGGCTTCGCTGAACTGGAACGCGTCGCCCAGTCTCGCCCCGCCGCCATTCGCGAGCCTGAGAACACGACGCACTATTCCGTCGTCGACGCCGAAGGCAACGCCGTTTCCGTAACCACGACGCTCAACGACTCTTTCGGCTCGCGCGTCACCGCCGAAGGCCTGGGCTTCCTGCTCAACGACGAAATGGACGATTTCACTTCCAAGCCAGGCGTGCCCAACACCTACGGACTGATCCAGGGCCCGGCCAACGCGATCGGCCCCGGCAAACGACCGCTCTCGGCCATGACACCTACTATCGTGCTCAAAGACGGCAAGCTTTTTCTGGTTCTCGGCTCGCCCGGAGGCCCTACCATCATCACCACCGTCGCTAATATCCTGATCGGCGTGGTGGATTTCTCGCTCGATATTCAAGAAGCGGTCAACGCACCCCGGTTTCATCATCAGTGGCTCCCCGATGAGATTCTCGTGGAAGACCGCCTCTCTCCCGATACAATGAAGGTTCTTGGTTCGAAAGGCCACAAGGTGAACGTGCGGCATTTCTGGGGAGACGGCGAGTGCATCATGGTTGACCCTAAGACGGGCGAACGCCTTGGCGGCAGCGACGGACGCAACAACGGGAAGGCGGTGGGCTACTGATGCTGAGGGCGGTATCGACGTACGTCTATGTCAAGGAACGGCTCCATCCGGGGTTGCTCGACGAGCTCGTCAAGGCGGGAGCCCAGGCGATTGAAATCTTCGCCGCCCGCCAGCATTTCGACTACGCGAACCGCAAGCAGCATGTGCGCGAAATCGCCGACTGGTTCCGCTCCACCGGCATTCCGCTCAATTCCGTGCACGCGCCTTTGTACTCCGACTACGAGTGGGGACGCACGGGCGGGCCGCCGGTGAACATCGCCTCCACCGACCGCGCCCACCGCATCGACGCCATGGACGAGATTAAACGCTCACTTGAAATCGCCGAGCATATTCCATTTCGCTTTCTGGTGCAGCACATCGGCAATCCCAACGACACCTTCGACGAAAAGAAGTTTGAAGCGGCCATGACCTCGGTCGAGCACTTGCGCGCTTTCGCCAAGCCGCTCGGCGTCCGCGTGCTGGTGGAGAATATTCCCAACGAATTGTCCACCCCTGAACGTTTGGTCGAATTCATCAAGACCATGCATTTCGACGACATCGGGGTTTGCTTCGATTGCGGTCACTCCCACATGATGGAAGGCATTCCCGAAGGCTTCGCTATCCTGAAGAACCACATCTGCTCAACCCATGTGCACGACAACAATAAGGATAAAGACTCACACCTCTGGCCCGGCGGCGGATCGATTGACTGGAAGCAGACCATGGAATTGCTGCGCACGGCACCGCAAAAGCCGCCCTTGTTGCTGGAAATCGACGGCGAAGAAAAGAAGAACTCCAGCGATGAAGTGAGCGCAACCTTCCAGAAGCTGGAAGACTCGTAAGAGCAAGTCAAAGGTCGGAAGTCAGATTGCAGAAGTTAATCCCCAGCAGCTAACCGCATCGGTTTTACTTCTGCAATCTGACTTCTCACTTCTGACTTCCGCAAGTTGCGTGGCGTACGCACTCAAATTTTATGTCTAGCCCCATCAGCACGATTGCACAAATCGGCGCCCACGAAGGCCAGTCCGTCACCATCCGCGGATGGCTCTACAACCTGCGCGAAAGCGGCAAGCTACTCTTCCCGCAATTTCGCGACGGAAGCGGCGTCATCCAAGGCGTGGTCCCGAAAAACGCGGTTCCGCCCGAAGTCTTCGACGCCATCAAAGGCCTCACCCAGGAATCGAGCGTCATCGTCGAAGGCAATGTCCGCGCCGATAAGCGCGCCCCGGGCGGTTACGAGCTCGACGTCTCGAATGTGCAGGTCGTGCAGCGCGTACCCGAGTCGACTCCCTATCCCATTACTCCCAAAGAACACGGCGTTGACTTCCTAATGGAGCATCGCCATCTCTGGCTGCGTTCGCAGCGCCAGGCCTCCATCCTGCGCGTGCGCGCTGAAATCATTCGCGCCGCCCGCGATTTCTTCGACACGAACGGATTCACGCTCACCGACCCGCCCATCCTTACGCCCGCCGCCTGCGAAGGGACGACCACGCTTTTCCCCGTGGACTACTTCGAAGAGCAGGCGTACCTCACGCAGTCCGGCCAGCTCTACATCGAAGCCACGGCGATGGCGCTCGGCAAGGTCTATTCGTTCGGTCCAACCTTCCGCGCCGAAAAATCGAAGACCCGCCGCCACCTCACCGAATTCTGGATGGTCGAACCAGAACTGGCCTACGGTACGCTTGACGACCTGATGGAACTCGCCGAAGGCTTGCTCACGTTCCTCGTGAAACGTTGCTTGGAGCGCCGCCGCGGCGATTTGCAAACCATTGGCCGCGACCTCGCGAAGCTCGAGAAAATCGAAGCGCCCTTCCCACGCATTACCTACGATGAAGCGGTCCGCAAGTTGCAGGAAGGCCACTCGCAGGGCGCGCTCGAAAATAAATTCGAGTGGGGCGGAGACCTCGGCTCGCCCGACGAAACCTATCTTTCATCGCTGTACGACAGGCCCGTCATGGTCCATCGCTATCCGGCCAGCGTGAAATCGTTTTACATGGAGCCCGATCCGCAGCGCCCCGAACTCGCTCTCTGCGTGGACGTGTTAGCCCCAGAAGGCTACGGCGAAATCATCGGCGGATCGCAGCGCATGGCCTCGCACGACTTGCTCCTGCAACGCATTCACGAACACAATCTGCCCGAAGAAGCGTTCAAGTGGTATCTTGATCTCCGCAAATACGGCAGCGTCCCGCACTCCGGCTTCGGCATGGGCATTGAGCGCGCCGTAGCCTGGATCTGTGGTCTGGAGCACGTGCGCGAGACGATCCCGTTCCCGCGCATGCTGAATCGCTTGTACCCGTAGAGCTTTTCACCGCCGAGACGCCGAGAGCGCCGAGAAATGCGAGACAGGGAAAAACTCGATGAGATTTCGCGCCGCATCATCGGCGCTGCTATTGAGGTTCACCGACATCTTGGGCCGGGTTTGCTGGAATCTGCCTATCAATCATGTCTAGCCTTTGAACTGCAGCAGCTTGGTCTGAAGGTGGAAGAGCAAAGATCGCTGCCGGTCGTCTACAAACAAGTGAAACTCGATTGCGGTTATCGCCTTGACTTCGTGGTGGAAGACGAAATCATCGTCGAGATCAAAGCAATCGAACAGTTACTTCCCATTCATGAAGCGCAGCTTTTGTCGTATTTAAGGTTGGCGAAGAAAAGAGTCGGTCTGCTAATGAACTTCCACGTGCCAGTTCTAAAGAACGGGTTGAAACGAATAGTGAATGAGTTCCCGGACGCCGAGTGGGCGAAAAGACAAGCGCTCCAAACCGAATAAACCAAGAAAGAGGTTTTCTCGGCAACCTCGGCGTCTCGGCGGTGAATAGGAAGCGTATGGCTCAACGAAGCAGAACCTTCACCAGCATCACCCCGCGCCAGATTCGCGTGATCGGCGTTCCTCTTGATCTTGGCCAATCGCGCCGCGGGGTTGACATGGGTCCTTCCGCCGTCCGCGTTGCCGGACTCGAAGCCCGCCTTGAGGCCATCGGCCACAAGGTCGAAGACGCCGGCAACATCGCCGTTGCCATTCCCGAACAGAAAAAAGAAGGCGCGGCCCACGCCAAGTACCTCAAGGAAATCACTGCCACCTGTACCAAGAGCGCCGATTTGGTATTAAAGACGCTCGAAGCCGGCAAGGTTCCTCTCGTCCTCGGCGGCGATCACTCTGTAGCCGCCGGTACGGTGTCAGGGGTGGCCGAGTTCTATCGTCGCAAGGGTCAGAAAATCGGGCTGCTCTGGATCGACGCCCACACCGACATGAACACTCCCGACTCTTCCCCCAGCGGCAATGTGCACGGCATGCCGCTGGCCTCGCTGATGGGCCTTGCTCCCGTCGAACTGGGCAAGATCTACGACTTCTCGCCCAAAGTACGGCCGGAAAACTGTGTGCTGGTCGGCATCCGCGACGTGGACAACTTTGAAAAAGAAAACATCCGCAAGTCCGGAGTCCAAGTTTTTACCATGCGCGACATTGACGAACGCGGCATGCGCGCCGTCATGGAGGAAGCCCTGCGCATGGCCGGACACGGCACCGCCGGCTATCACGTCTCGCTCGACATGGATTGGATCGATCCCGAAGACGCGCCCGGCGTGGGCACCCCAGTGTGGGGCGGCGCCACGTATCGGGAGGCGCACCTCGCCATGGAAATCATCGCCGACCATGGACGCATGTTGAGTTTTGAAATCGTGGAAGTGAATCCCGTCATCGACGAGCGCAATCAGACCGCCGACTTGGCCGTCGAGCTGGCGCTCTCGGCGTTTGGGAAGAAGATCCTGTAGCGACTAACGGTGCTCTTAAGAGTGGATGAGATGTTTAGCCTGACTCCCCCTCACTCCACGTCCGACACTTTTCCGTTGAGAAACGTCACCTTCAGATCCTTATAGACGTAGATCTCCTTGGCGCCAAGATTGACGATCTTCTCCGGCGGGCCGAGCGCAGCTTTCACTTGATCCGGAGTTTGCCCTTTTTCAATCTGCTGCGGTTCCGCTGGGGGCGCTTGCTGTTGCGCTTGGCCTCCACCCCGGTTGTTCCCTTGATTCTGTCCCGCCTGGTCATTCGACGGTTGGGAATCGCCACCGGAATCGATGGCGAGGACCTGACCAATCGTGTCCTCGACTTGGGACACGCTGGTGCCTCTCAAACTTCCCTTGGCGAACTGGAAAACCACCTCTGATTTATAAAATGACGGCTCCTGAACGCCGTTGCAGGAGTCGCATTCGATGACTTGGAACGACACTTTGTCTTTGTCCAGATTGACGTCGATTCTCAAGGGATAGACCTTTGTCCCAACCTGCAGGTAACGAGAGTTCTGCTTCACCATCCCCGCGCAAAAGCCATTCGGACCCTTGAGATCGTTGTCCTGAAACTTCGCGGGGCAGAGAACTGCTATCTTCGGAGCCACCCCCAGGAGTCCACCCTTCTGGATATCAAGTACTGTACCGGGATCGACCACGGTGAGGCCGTAGGCGTCGGAGCCGGTCTTGACCAGCTTGTATTGTGCCTTGAGCTGTTCTTGCAACGAAGGAGCGTTCTGTCCGGTCATTGCCGAGCACAGAAAGATTCCGCAAGTGGCGAGAGCGACTAGATAGGCTACGATACCGAACCTTCGCCGCAATTGAATCCTCCTTCTACTATTCCGGCTCACTGCACATCCGATACTTTTCCGTTGAGAAACGTAATTTTCAGGTCCTTGTAGACGTAGATCTGCTTGGAGCCAAGATTGACGATCTTGTCTGGCGTGCCGAGCGCAGCTTTCACTTGATCGGGTGTTTGCCCTTTTTCAATCTGCTGAGGCTCTGGCGGGGGCGCTTGTTGCGCTTGTCCTCCACCACCACCCTGCTGATTGCCGCCTTGCTGGTCATTACCATTACCATTGCCATTGCCGCCCTGCTGTCCGCCCTGATCGCCGCCACTGTCATCGATGGCAAGCAGTCCGGCGATCGTATCTTCCACCTGTGACGGGCTGGTATTCGCCAACGTTCCCTTAGGGAACTGGAAGATTACGTCCGCCTTGTAGAATGTCGTGGGACTGGTGTTGTTACAGGAATCGCAAGCGATGATGCCGATCTCCACCTCATCCTTGGGCAGATTGACGGCAACCTTCGAGGGATATACCTTTTCTCCCGTCTGCATCAGACGCGTGGTTTGCTCCTTGCCAAATTTCTTCATGCCGAAGCCGATGCCTTTCATCATGATGTTGTTGGGAGAATGAACCGTTCCGTTCTGGTAGTGCGTGGGAGCGACGGCCTGGTCTCCGTAGGGCACGCTGAGGATTCCGCCTTTCTTGATGACCAGGATGGTGCCCTGGTCCACGACCGCGGCTCCGCCCGTGTCGGAACCCATCTTCACCAGCGTATATTGCGCTTTGAGCTGGTCTTCCAGCGGAACACCTTGCGCAGACACCAGGCAAGGCATGATTCCGAAAGCAATCACAGCGACGATCAGGACGGCTATTTCCATTCTCGGACGCATTGCAACCTTCCTCCTGTGAAGATGCCGCTCCCATTCCCAGCTGGGAATGGAGAGTTCCTTTCAGGTTCTATCTTTTGTGGTTCTATCTGTAGCGTCACTGCAAAAGCAGGGAGCGCCGTCGCCTCGACTGCCCGACGCTCCTGGCTCCAATTGGTGGTTCAGCGACGGTTGCTCACTTCACTTCGACTGCTGAGCTTCGGCCTCCGCCTGGTCGGCTTCCTTTTTTTGTTCTTGCAGATCATTGGCTACGTTCGTGTCCGGCGATGGCGCGGGGACTTCCCCAGCCTGCGTCTTGGTGTCGGGGGCGGCCGGTAATCCGTTCTTCCCCTGCTTGTCGGCCAATTCCTTCAGCCCAGCATCCATCTGGATGCGCAGTTGATTGTGCATCTCCTGCAGGTCATCGACGGAGACTCCCACCGTAACGCCAATCGCGCACTCATCTTTCTTGCTGCTCTTAACGGTTGCGTCCACCATGTGGTCGTCGTCCGGCGTGTCACCGGTTCGAGAAATCACGTCGCCAGCGGTCAGCGGGCATTCCACGCCATCGGACGTCGTGAGATCCTCATCGCTGGATACCACGAAGATGCGGATCTTGGGATCAAGCGCCGCCGGCACCTGGTCGCCGCTTGGAGCGGCATCCTTCTGGCCGTTTGCCGCCGCCTCTTTTTCCGCCGCGATCTCGTTCTTCATCTCGTCGGAGATCGCCTGTTTCACCTCAGGAGTAAGCTGAGTTGCACCGCCCTTCGCAGACGCCGGCGGAGCTCCGCCACCCAGCATGTAAGTCCCGTAGGTAGCTTGGAGGTTCGCCGCAACCAGCGGATCGGTCGACCACAACGCGGCGATTTCATCCGCCGTCGCATTTTGAATTGCCGGTGGAATGAGTTCCCCGTTGTCGCCTCCGCCCTCCTGTTGCGCCGCATAGGCAGCTTGCAAGCTCGCCGCGAGCAAATAATCCGTCAGCCAGAATGCAGCCGTCGGATACACCGGATACGGCTGATAGTAAGGGCCGTAATACCCGTACCATGGCTGTCCGCCCCAACCCCAGTTGTAGTAAACCGGTGCGGGCCATGGATTGTAGGCCCATCCGTAGTATGCGGGACCATAGTAATACGAGGGTGCGTAACCGTAGTAGGGATAGCCTCCATAGGAGTAGTTGCGATAGCCATATGCGTAGTAGCGTCCGTCCCTATAGTAGGTTCGCTGGGAATACTCCCGGCCGCCGTGCCGATAGTAGGCGCGCTGGCTGTATCCCCCATGCCTTCCCATGCTCACCACCCGGCGTCCGTTGTGCACGCTCTCAATTCGCCGCCCGCCGCGCACTCCGTGTTCAATCTTCATTCCGTGAGCGGTTTGAATGGAACGGACCTTACCGTCCTTGCGGAATGTCGCCTTGCCCCCGCTCTTCAGGGCCACCTGCCTGCTTCCTGCTGGCTGATGCCGGTTGGCGTTGGCTCCGGCGTTTCCACGATTGTTCGCGCCGCCGCGGTTGTTGGCATTGTTCGCGCCGCCACGGTTATGGGCGTTGTTTGCGCCACCGCGGTTGTTGGCATTGTTTGCCCCACCGCGGTTGTTGGCATTGTTCCCGCCACGGTTGTTGGTGTTCGTCTGCCCACGATTGTTGGCGTTTGCGCCACCAGGTCCGCGGTTGTTCGCGCCCGCACCGCCCCGATTGTTCGCGCCTGCCGGACCCCGATTGTTGGTGTTCGCGCCACCGGGTCCGCGGTTATTTGCGCCCGCACCGCCGGGCCGCTGCGCGCCCCCTGGATGCTGCGCTGGGGCGGAATGCGCCGGAGCAGAGGCGCGAGGGGCGGAGGCATGGGATGCGGGTGCACTTGGTGCACTTGGCTTGTTGTGTTGCGCGGAAGCAACTGCGGTTACCGTAAGAATAACCAGCAATACGGACCATTTCGGCAGGACGTTCTTTCCTCGGATGTTCGAATTCATAGACACTCCTGTGAGATGCGAGGCCCTATCCTCATCAATCCACCGGCGGCAAACAAAAGCAGCCGTACAACTGTATACCGCTGTAATCCCGCTCTTGGATGTCTTCGACAAGAGCTTCTGGGTCCGAGTGCCATGGGGGAAGGGCCGGGCACCGGCCTTCAAAGTCCCACAATTTCACACCCGTTTTACCGTGGTGTCAAGCAATCCTCTGAAGAATCTCAATTTTTCAATAGGAAGCGATCGAAGTGCTTTTCTGGGAGTGGACCCGCGCGTGGGACCGCCCGAAATCTTTCGGCCTAGCCTCCTACAGCACCTTCCGACCTTTGCCACTGCCGATCTTTTGACCCCTTGTTTACATTCGGCTGACAACCCTTGTCTTGCCGCTTCGTAAGCTGACTTCAGTACGGCGAAAATCTTGGGCGCAGCCGCACTTTCTGGTCACCTCCGAGGGTAACTACGGTAACTGGGGAGTGCCCCGACGGTCGCCGATGGGACTAAGGGACAACGATGTTGACGCATGGGCAAATTCGGTCGGTACTGCTAGCGCTCTTCATCTTGACGTACGTCTTGACGTGCGCTTCGGCTGCCGACAACACGAACGATTCCTCAAGCCTGCCTACGTACCACAGTACCGTCTCGCAAGTCCGGGTTACATTCTTCGCCACCGACGAAAACAATCATCCGGTTGGGACCTTGACGAGGTCGGACTTTGCGGTCATCGACAGCGAATTGGTGGTTCGCACTTTCCGGAGCTTCACGCCTTCGGATGAAACCTCGCTCGACATGGTTGCGCTGGTTGATGTGAGCGGATCGGTCGCGCCGCGCCTTCGAATCGCCATACGCGATGTGCAGGAACTGGTTGCCCGGGAGCAGTCGATCCCCGATGACAACATCGCCGTTTTATCTTTTGGAGCGTTCGGAGGGACGTCTGGTGGATTGCGGCCGGCCATTCTCTGCTCGAGCGGTTGCCGCACTTCCGACTCGGTGAGCAAACTGCTGGCGGTGAAGAGCAGCGGTACCACGCCGCTGTTCGACGCTTTGATCCTCGCATCCGACTTCATCTCGCTTCATGGCCGCGCCGGGGCGAGGCCGGTACTGATTTTGTTCTCGGATGGTAACGACACCATCAGTCTGCATTCTGCCCGCGATGCGCTGGACGCGGTCGTGGCCGGTGGCGCCGTGATCTACTCGGTGGATATGGGAAAGCCAACGAACCCGGCGGCGGGCAGCATGTTCCTGCGGCAAATGTCGGATGCCAGCGGGGGCCGCTATTTTTCCCTGCAAGAGGGAATCGCAAACGTACTGAGCGCTGTACTCGAGGATCTGCGCGCCTCCTACGTGGTGACCTACGATCTGCCCAGCCACCAGGCTGGACTTCATTCTCTTCGTCTTATGCCAACCCACAACCTCAACCTTACGTTCCATAGCCGGAACAGTTACTACTATGAACCCAGTCTTCGTTGATGGGAGACTGCCGATGGGAGCCTTATGAAATTGAAATTCACCTTGCGATTGCTCCTGGTATTGACCAGCGTTTCCGTTGCTTTGGCCGCGCCGCTCGGGATCTATCAACAGGGAACCGTGATTCGTATGCGCATGGGCGACTGCGCGCTCACGCACCGGGGCTTCATGACCACGTTCGGGCCGCCGCAAGGTTCCGGGGATGAGGGAGCCTGCCCGGAATACGTCCTGATGACCGATAAGGTGGTGTTTGTCATCGTGGGCAAGTCGTCGAATCAACTCGTGCCGCTGGCGGAAGTCATCGATTTCCGTTTGCAGAACAAAGAATTGGCGGTGCGCGTGGACGATGCTCGGCACGAATCCAAGTTCGCCATCAAGGAAATGACGCTACGCTCGGAGTGGGAGCGTGTCCAGAAGCACATCGAGGATCAACTCAATGACTCGCGGCGTGAACCCGTGGATACGTCGCTGGCGCGGAGGAACCGGGAATAGTGTGGGGACGGGGCGGAGCCTGCTCTGAGCGGAGCCGAAGGGGCCCCGTCCAAGCGGGGCGCAGCCCTGCGTCCATACCGGAACCAAAGCTGCGATTGACGGGAAACACGCCGAGAGCCAGACTAAAACGTCATGGCAAAACTTCGGGTTGGCATCCTCTTTGGCGGACGCAGCGGCGAGCATGAAGTGTCGTTGCTGTCGGCGGCCTCCGTTCTGAACGCAATTGATAAAGCAAAGTACGAAGTGGTGCCCATCGGCATCACGAAAGACGGTCGATGGCTCACGGCGGAACATGCGGAGAGATTGCTGAAAGGCGAAGAGCAAGCGGACAACAGTGTCCGCTCCACACCCGCTACGCAACTTCGCGCCGGCGATCCGGAGGCTACTCCGGGGGCGGCGTTGCTGGCCACGGGCGAGTCGGTGGTGGTGCCTCCCGAACCGTCGCGGCGCGACGCTGGACTTGCGCCCTTTCAGACCGATGCGAATCTGCGGCGCGCCTCCGACCGCACCATTAACGTGGATGTCATCTTTCCCGTGCTGCACGGAACCTTCGGCGAAGATGGGACGATTCAGGGCCTGCTCGAACTGGCCGACATCGCCTACGTCGGCGCCGGCGTGCTCGGTTCCTCCGCGGGCATGGACAAAGACATTATGAAGTCTTTGTTCCGCGCGGCGGGATTGCCTATGGTAAAACACGTGACTGTGCTGCGCGGCCAATTCGAGCGCGAGCCCAAGAAAGTACAAAAGTTGGTGGAGAGCAAGCTGAAGTATCCGGTCTTCGTGAAGCCGGCGAACCTGGGGTCGTCGGTGGGAATCTCAAAGGCGCATGATCGCAAGGAACTCGGGCCGGCCATTGCGGAAGCGGCAAAGTTCGATCGCAAAATCGTGATTGAAGAAGGCGTCGGCGGAAAGAAGAATAGGGCGCGCGAGATCGAGTGCGCGGTGCTCGGCAATGATGATCCCAAAGCGTCGGTGGCGGGAGAAATCGTTCCCTGCAAGGAGTTCTACGACTACGACGCGAAGTATCTGGCGGAAGGCTCGGAAGGGATCATCCCCGCGAAGCTCACGAAAGCGGAAATGAAAACGGTGCAGAGGCTGGCGATTGCGGCGTTTCAAGCGGTCGATTGCACGGGGTTGGCGCGCGTCGATTTTCTTATGGACCCCAGGTCGCACAGGATTTTCGTCAACGAGATCAACACCATGCCCGGCTTCACCGCGATCAGCATGTATCCGAAGCTGTGGGCGGCAACGGGAGTACCGTATCCCGAACTGATTGATCGGCTGATTCGGCTGGGGATCGAACGCCACGAAGACAAGAGGCGGAATCAGTATTCTCGGTAACGCATTCATCGGCGGACCGTTACGAAGGTGATGAGGCTTTGGTTGCGATCCGGGGCTATGCTCTGCACATGCGATCTGTTTTCGTCCTGTCCTTGTGTTTCTTAATGATCAGTCTCGCCAACGCGCAGCAGAACCCCCAGAAGTCCGCTCAGGAAGATCGAACCAAACCTCCGGTGGTGCCGGTTATCGATGAGGGCGCCTGTCCCTTTGAGGGGTGCACGTTTGGAGAATGGACTGTAACCAAGGAAACACCGCTTTACAGTTCCTGGAAAAAGGATCGTATCGAGATTGGGAAGTTGCAGAAGGGAGAGAAAGTTGCCGGTCTAACTGGGGTTCATATTACATGGGCGCCAGACGTGATTCGGGTAGTCGAGGATATTCCAGAACTCTCGCTGAAGCGCGGCGAGACATTTTTTCGATACATGTACAGAGGCGAGGGATTTGCGGACATCTGGGTCCATGGAGAATGGAAGAAAGAAACCGACTGTAGTTTTGTCACTGAGAAGGACAGTTCGGGATGCCATAGAGACTGTTCTGCCAAAGTCGTGGAAAACGGCGTGAAAGAGTGGTGGGTGAAGGTTCGGACGAAATCGGGCCGCGAAGGATGGACTAAGGCGGACGACAATTTCGACGGGATGGATTCCCTCGCATAGCCAGTTCGGGCATCGAAGGCCCTTGGACAACCCAATCTGGGGCGGAATGGGAACGGTAGTGTGACGAATTCTGAATTCTTGGGCCGTCCGCCCGAATCGGCCCGTTTCGCGTTTGACACTGCTCCAAAGCGGTTGTTATAGTCACAGAGTCCCTGTTGGACGTGATTTCGAACCAGCTGGAATTGTCCTAGGGTCGTCCGCCAGGTCGGCCTCAACGCAACCTAAAGACCACGCCAGCAGTCGGCTACACCACGTCCCGCATGTCGCGCCCAAACGCGCGTCGACACAGAGGCTATGAACTTGTTCGACGACACCACTGTCCGCAATCCTGAATCCAGTCTTGAAACCATGACACCTGCACACGACACTCACACTGGCGGCTCGGCCGTAGTAGACGCTCCCGAGAACGCACAACCCTTTTCCGCGGAACCACTGGCTTCCGCCCCTGAAGCTCCTGAAAACGAAGCTCAAAACGAAGCTCCTCATAACGACGCATCGGCAATTCCGGCTCACGAGAGTGCCACGGCCGCCAGCGATGACTTCGCCGCCGCCCTCCAGAGCTTCGAGACCGAAACCGAGGAATCGGTAGGCGACGACCACGTCATCAAGGGCACCGTCGTGAAACTGACTGCGACCCACGTCGTCGTCGATATCGGAGCAAAATCCGAAGGCATGGTGCCGATCGCGGAAATTCTCGATCACGAAGGCAAGCCAAAGTTCCAGCCCGGCGCCGAGATCGACGTGATGCGGGACAAGGGTGAGACCGAGGAGGGCTACGTCAACCTCTCGCACCTGAAGGCACAGCGGCTACGCTCGTGGGACGAGATTGAGCGCGCTTACAACGAAAAGAAACCGATCAAGGGCGTCGTCGTGGAACGCATCAAGGGCGGTCTGACCCTCGACATTCAGGGCGCGCGCGCCTTTCTGCCGGGCTCGCAAGTGGACCTGCGTCCCATCCGAAATCTGGATGGCATGAAGGGCCAGACGATGGAAGTCGCCATCATCAAGCTCAACAAGAAGCGCGGCAACATCGTGGTCTCGCGCAAACAGCTTCTGGAAGAAGAGCAGAATGCAAAGCGCGGCAAAACGCTCGAGCACCTGGAAGAAGGCAGCGTCCTCACCGGGATCGTCAAGAACCTGACCGAGTACGGTGCGTTTGTGGATATGGGCGGAATTGACGGCCTGCTGCACATCACCGACATGTCGTGGGGACGCCTGACGCACCCGCGCGATCTGGTCAACGTCGGCGACCAGATTCAGGTGAAGGTCCTGAAGTACGACAAAGACAAGCAGCGTGTCTCGCTGGGCTTCAAGCAACTCACGCCCGATCCGTGGCTGGATGCGGAGCACCGTTACCCCGTGGGTGCGCACGTCCACGGACGCGTGATCAGTGTCACCGACTACGGCGCGTTCGTCGAACTGGAACAGGGCATAGAGGGTCTGGTCCATGTGAGCGAAATGACGTGGTCGAAGCGGATGAAGCATCCGTCGAAGCTGGTCAACGTAAACGACGAGGTGGATTGTGTGGTCTTGAGCGTGAGCCCGACCGAACGCCGGATTTCGCTGGGCATGCGGCAACTCGCGTCCAACCCCTGGGATACGTTGCACGACAAGTATCCAGTGGGAGCAACGGTCGAGGGCCGGGTGCGCAATCTCACCGAATTTGGCGCCTTCATTGAAATCGAAGACGGAATTGACGGCCTAGTGCACGTCAGCAACTTGAGCTGGACCACCCGCGTGAAGCATCCGTCCGAGGTATTGAAGAAGGGTGACAAGGTCAAGGCCGTCATCCTGGCGATTGAACCGGACAAGCGGCGCCTTTCGCTGGGCGTGAAGCAGATGCAGCCCGACGTTTGGGATTCGTTCTTTGCGCAGCACCGCATCGGCGACATCGTGCATGGCAAGGTGCTGCGCGTGGCAAACTTCGGAGCATTTGTCGAAATTGCCGAAGGCATCGAAGGTCTGTGCCACAACTCTGAAGCGGTCGATGGGAACGGGCAGCCAATGCATCTGGAACCCGGCGCTGAGTTCGAGTTCAAGATCATCAAGATGAATCAGGAAGAAAAGAAAGTCGGCCTTAGCATTCGGGCGGTTGGCGAAGAAGCGTCACGCCAGGAGGTCGAGTCCTACAAGCACCCGTCCTCCTCCTCCTCAACCAGCACCACCATCGGCGACTTAATCTCGTGGAAACGGGCCGGTGGGGACAGCAGTTAGATTTCAAGACCCTGAAGAATTTAAGGCCACCGCAAGCGGTGGCCTTTTTCCTGGCCGCAGAGCCGGTGGCGGCGTTGTATGCTCAATTTACTTTAGGCCTAGGCTTTTTTGCCCGCGATCTACGAACCTTTGTCCGCAACCTGGCGCCGGTATCGAACCCGGAGAACCTCCCCACTTCTCGCTCCTCTTTCGTCGTTTGCTCACACCTGGCATCGATGAATTTGTACTCGTCCCGGCGGCTTTCTCGAAATGCCTGGTACGCCTCCTCGGATGCCCAGAAATCCAGCGTCAAGTACCGGCTCGCGTCGTGCACATCTTGAATTAACTCCGTTCGGATAAATGCCGGGTCTTGCCGGAACAGCCTGACCCATTCGCCGTGGGGTCCATAAGCCTCTTCGAACTGCTTCGCCCTGCCTCGTCGAACCCTGAATTCCCAGACGATCACGTAAGCCATTTGGTTCCCCGTCTGTTCGCGAACTGCAACCATACGATACGACAGCCCTACGCCAGGCGGCAGTCAACGATGGAGTAGCGCGGTCACGCGCGCCAAGGGCAAGCGAAGGGCATTATTTGACGTCAATTTTCAAGCTGATGTAAACCTGCTGACGATCATCAAATTGACTGACCGTTTTTGTGCCACTCTTGCGGTTGTTGTATTGCGCATACACTTCGTAATCGATGGTGGGCTGGAGGGCCGGGAAACGGTAGGCGCCGTCCGGACCCACGATGTAGGTTTTCACGGAGCGGGTGCGAGTGTTGGTCAGATACACGACCGCGTTCGGCAAAGGATTGTCACCGCCGTCCAGCACCTTGCCGGTGAGCAGGCGGGTCTTGTCTTGCTTCGAAGAACGGCCGAACTGCGGCGCGGGAGCGGCCAGGACTAAGGTCGAGAACATGGGCGCCGACAATATGACCAGCAGCAAAGCCGCAACCGCAAGAGTAATGACCGCATTCTTCATGGATTTCTCGTTTGCCGCCAATCGCTGCCGCCAGTTCCGCACCACGGCGGCCCTTACCAGTCTAAATGAAGACCGATGTCGGAACGCTCGTCATCGTCGATATGCACGGTCACTTCGGAGCCAGGCTTCAACCGTTTGCCAGAGGGCAGCTTGAAGCCTTTGACGTCCGCCCAAACGATGTAGTCGGCTTTGCCGGCGGGCAACCGCTGGGCGAACTCGCCGGTGTGATTGGAATAGAGCTCCCAGCGGGCTTTTTTCTCCTTGTCAGTGGCCCGCCGGATTTTCACTTTGACCCCGTAGAGTGGGTGCCCGTCGGGGTCCCAGACCGTTCCGTAGATTAAGGCGTATGCCTTCGGCTTCTCGCGGCTGCTCCTCTGAGCGCTCGCTGGGGCAAGCAGAGACACCAGGAACACGACCGGCAGAGCCATTGCGGTCAAGCGGCGGAGCCCCCGGAAATGTGCGGAGTTCTTCAGGAATCCTCGTCCTCATCCTCTTCTTCTTCTTCGTCGGCGTCGTCTTCGTCCTCATCTTCTTCGATCTCGTCTTCGCCGACGACTTTCAATTCAACGGGATTCACCGTGACCACCTCGAAGTCGGTGCCGCACTCCGGGCAGGAGACGACTGCGCCTTCATCGACCTCATCTTCGTCGATGTCGAGATCCGTCTCGCATTCAGGACAGTACACCATGATTTCCTCCACACTCGGGGTACCCTGTTATATTTAGTTTCTTCG
>JBGPFV010000010.1:0-19638 GCA_041483535.1 Terriglobia bacterium
CCCGAATTACTGCCCACCGGCATCGCGGAAGTGGACGCGCTGCTGGGGGGCGGGTTGCCGCTTGGCGGCGTGACGGAAATCATAGGTCCTGTGTGTTCCGGCAGAAGCACCCTCGTCCTTTCCGTTCTCGCCGGCATCACCGGGCAAGGGGCGGCCGCGGCCTACGTGGACGTTTCGGATGCCTTGGATCCACTCTCTGCCGCCGCGATGGGAGTCGATCTCGTCCGCCTGCTCTGGGTGCGTGCCGGAGGCTCGGAGGAAGTACCGCGTCTGTCCGTCACCGACAAGCGGCCTCTGGAAGTGAGAACGCGCTCAACACAAGACGTGAAGTATGGTCGCGGAGGTTCGCATCCGCGTACGGAAATGCGCGGGATAGAGCACGCGGTAGAAAAATTGTTTCATCCGAAGGACAATCCTAAGAACGCTGAAATTCCTCTAGTGGATTATTCGCCTCGCTGTGCCGAATCCCTTCGCGGGAGACGTGCTGCCCGGTCCCCGATGGATCGTCAAACGCTCACAGAATACGTGACGCCGAAGAAGAATACCGTAACGGAGAGATCCCCCGATCCCAAACTCCGGCCATTCCATAAGTCCCGACGCCATTCGGCGGCGAAAGAAGTCTGGGATCGTCTGGACCAAGGTCTGCGAGCGACTGACCTGTTGCTCAACACGGGAGGCTTGCGCGCAATCGTGATCGATATGGGCGACGTCTGCCCGGAACAGGCGCGTCGCGTGCCCTTGGCATCGTGGTATCGCTTTCGGCTGCAGGCGGAGAAGTCGCATGCCATTCTCCTACTCGTGACGCAAACTGCGTGCGCCAGCAGTTGTGCTTCTGTAGTTCTACGTTGCATGGAAGCGGACGAACGATGGCAATATGCAAATGAGTCGTCGGCTGGCTTGCCGCTTTTGACGGGATTCCGCTACCAGGTTAGCGCCGACCGCAAGCGTCAAAGCACACAAGAGTCTTTTCATCCCTGCAAGAAGAAACCAGTGTCCGTCGCAGAAACTTCTTGGAACGGCACGACCCTATGGGCGCGATGAGCCATGTCTGCACCGTTGTATCTCGGTCTGCACGTGCGCGATTTTCCGGTGCAGGCGGAGCTGAGAGTTCATCCTGAACTGCGCCGACATGCCGTGGCGGTTCTCGATGGCGACCTACCGCTCGAAACCGTCTTCTCGCTGAACGACCCAGCACGCAGGCTCGGGCTTGCGTTGGGGATGGGCCGGGTGCAGGCGGAATCCTTCGACGGCATTTCACTGCGCCTCAGGGCGAAGCAGCAGGAAGATTTGGCCTTCCGCGTCCTGATGCAATGTGCGGAGCGATTCTCGCCAAGGGTCGAAGTGTTGGCATCTCCCACGGAGAGCGTTTCTGGCGCAACGCTTGTTCTGGACATGGCTGCCTGCGAACGGCTCTTCGGGACACCGAAGCAGATTGCCGTGGCGCTGCGACGAACCGCGGATGCTGCGGGGTTTGAAGCCAGCCTTGCCACTTCCATCAATGCTTATGCGGCGGTGGTAGCGGCACGCGGATTTGCTGGAATCACGATCGTTCCCGCGGGCAGCGAGGCTGGCGTCTTGGCTACGCTTCCGCTCACGGTGCTGGAACTCGAGCCCGAACAGCAGGAGACATTCGCTTCCTGGGGAATTCGGACGCTTGGCCAACTGGCTGGTTTGCCACAGACGGCGCTGATTGCACGGGTCGGGGAGGTTGGGCGTCAGCTTCAAGCCCTGTCGCGCGGCGACCATGACCACTTACTAACTCCGGTTGAGCCGGCGGCAGATGCCGTTCTGAGCGAAAGCACGGAGCTCGAGCATCCGGTCGATCTGCTGGAACCACTACTGTTTTTGATCGGCAGAATGCTCGAGCAGATTGTCCGACGCGCGGCGGCACGCGCTTTCGCGATTGCGCAAGTGGAGACAAGGCTTGTACTGGATGGCGCCGTGCGCAGAGAACATCGGCGCATGGTGCGCCCCGCGCTACCGGAATGGAGCTATCCAACGCTGCTGAAGTTGGTCCAACTGGATCTGGAGTTACATCCGCCGGAAGCCGCCGTTATCGCCTTGCACCTCGTGGCGCAACCGGCACGCCCGCAGACCGTGCAGCAAGGATTGTTCACGCCGCAAACACTCGAGGCCGGACGATTGGAAATCTTGCTGGCACGGCTGCGCAAGCTGGTCGGGGAGGAACGCGTCGGCGCAGCAGAGTTACTTGACAGCCATCGCCCTGAAGCATTCCGAATGGTTCCCTTCGTCCCCGGCACGAGTAACCCTACGCAAGCCTTTGTTACTCGATCTTGCCCAACGGCACTGCGTATCTTGCGGCCGCCCCGCGCGATTCGCGTGGAAATGAGTATTGCGCGCTTAGCCGCGTTCTTCCTGGAAGGTCAAAAGTTTGTCGTGCAGAAAGGCTCGGGTCCATGGAAGGCCAGTGGGGCATGGTGGACTAACCCGAATTGGTCTCGCGAAGAATGGGACGTGGCCCTTGGTGGACAGGATAAGAAATGCTGCCGCGTAGCTCACGACCCGGCCTCGAACTGCTGGTACCTGATTGGCATCTACGACTGAGATCACGCGATGTACGTGGAACTCCATGCCCGCTCAGCTTTCAGCTTTCTGGAAGGTGCTTCTCTGCCGGAAATGCTGATGGCCCGCTGCGCTGAACTTCAGATGCCCGCGATGGCGCTGCTCGACCGCAACGGCCTCTACGGAGCACCGCGCTTTCACATCACGGCGGAAAAGGCCGGTACACGCGCACACATTGGCGCCGAGATCGCAGTGCGTGATTCCGGGGAGCGGGTGCGTCCGCCAGAGTGGGTACCGCATCGCGTGCCGGTTGAGCCGGTGCGTTTTCCGCTGCTCGTCGAGTCTGCCATTGGATATCGGAATCTCTGCCGTTTGATCACTCGTTACAAGTTGCGGGAAGGCACGAAAGCCGAAGGCGCCGCAACCCTTGCCGACATCGAAGAACACGCCGAGGGATTGATCTGCCTGACCGGAGGCGATGAAGGTCCGCTGGCATCCGCTCTCTTGCGTGGCGGATTCGGCGAAGCCCGGCGCGAAGTCGAGAGACTTGTGAATCTGTTCGGCCCTCAAAATGTTTATGTTGAATTGCAGCGCCACTTTGAACGCAGCGAGGAACACCGCAACCAGACAGCGGTCCGAATTGCGCGTGCTTTGAAGTTGCCACTCGTCGCCACCAATGGCGTCAACTACGCCAAGGCCTACGAGCGTGAAGTCATGGACGTGCTAACCAGCATCCGCCACCACTCGACGCTCGACACCGCCGGCCGCTTGCTTTCACTGAATGCCGAACGCCACCTGCGTTCTCCCAAGGAGATGCAAGAGTTGTTCCGCGATTGTCCGGAGGCAGTTACTAACACAACGGAGCTTTCCGCGCGCCTGACTTACAAGATGAGCGATCTGGGATATCGCTTCCCAAGCTATCCCGTGCCCGATGGCGGCAGCATGCAAGCGTTCCTGGAGAAGCGTGTGGAGGAAGGCGTGCGCGAACGGTATCTGCCGAAGCGGGATTCGAAACTCTTCGAGAAAGCCCGGCAGCAAGCTCGCCGCGAACTGGCACTGATCGGGCAACTGGAACTCGCAGGTTATTTCCTGATCGTTTGGGACATCGTACAGTTCTGCCGGCGCGAAGGCATTCTCGTTCAAGGTCGCGGATCGGCGGCGAACAGCGTGGTGTGCTATGCGCTCGGTCTCACGGCGATCGATCCGGTCGGCATGGAGTTGCTCTTTGAGCGCTTCCTCTCGGCCGAGCGTGGCGAATGGCCCGACATCGATCTCGATCTGCCCAGCGGCGACCGTCGTGAACGCGCCATTCAATACGTGTACCAGCGCTATGGCGAACTGGGCGCGGCGATGACCGCCAATGTCATTACCTATCGAGGAAGGTCCGCCGCGCGCGAGGCGGGCAAGGCGCTCGGCTTCGATGCGGAGACGTTGGGCCGGCTTACAAAGTTGGTTGGCGCATGGGAATGGAAGGGCCCAACGGACAGCTTGGACGCCAGCTTCCGCACCGCAGGTTTCGACATCCAGCATCGCCGCATCGCCAAGTACCTGGAAATTTGCGAGCGCATGCAGGATATTCCCCGCCACCTCGGGCAACACTCCGGCGGCATGGTCATTTGCGCGGGCCAGCTCAATGCCGTCGTTCCCATCGAGCCGGCGTCCATGCCGGGGCGCACCGTCATTCAGTGGGACAAGGAAGACTGCGCCGACATGAAGATCATCAAGGTTGATCTGCTCGGGCTGGGCATGATGGCCGTCCTCGAAGACTGCCTCAATCTTGTGCCCAGGCATTACAAAGAGCCACTCGACCTCGCTCAGCTTCCACAAGACGATGCGGAAGTCTATCGCACGCTGCAACGGGCCGACACCGTGGGCATGTTCCAGGTGGAGAGCCGGGCGCAGATGTCGGCGTTGCCGCGCAATCGCCCGATGCGTTTTTACGACCTGGTGGTGCAGGTGGCCATCATCCGTCCCGGACCGATCGTGGGCAAGATGATGAACCCTTATATGAAACGGCGGCAGGGGAAAGAAGCGGTTACCTATGTGCATCCGCTGCTGGAGCCGGTGCTGAAACGAACGCTCGGAGTGCCCCTCTTTCAAGAACAATTGATTCGCATGTCGATGATCGTCGCCAACTTCAGCGGCGGCGAAGCGGAAGAACTGCGGCGGGCCATGGGCATGCGCCGTTCGCAGGCCCGAATGCGAGAACTGGAGGCGAAGCTGCGTTTGGGCATGACCGCCAATGGCATTCGAGCCGAGGTGCAGCAGCAGATCATCGATTCCATCTCATCGTTCGCGCTCTATGGATTTCCCGAATCGCACGCGGCCAGCTTTGCCCTGATTGCGTATGCCAGCGCCTATCTCAAGTGTCATTATTTGGCGGCGTTCACAGCGGCCATGCTGAACAACCAGCCCATGGGTTTTTACAGCCCTTCCACGCTGGTGAAAGACGCGCAACGCCATGGATTAAGAGTGAAGCCGATCGATGTGCAGCGCTCCGATTGGTTCTGCACGCTTGAGCCGGACAGCGGCAACGGGGCCGAACGCTTCGCGCTACGCCTCGGATTGCTCTATGCGCGAGGATTGCGTAGAGCGCCGGGAGAAGTCCTGGTTCGAGCCCGCACCAGTCGTCCCTTCGATTCCATTCACGATCTCGCGCTGCGCGTGCCCGAGTTGCGCAAGAACGATCTCACCATGCTGGCGAAGATTGGCGCGCTGAATTCGCTGGGGGAAAACATCCATCGCCGCGATGCGCTCTGGCAAGTGGAATATGCCGGCCGTCCCACGGGGCCGCTGTTGCGGGACTTGCCGGAGCAGGACGAAGTTATGGACGGAGTTGCGGGCGGAGTTACGGACAACGAGTCGCCACTCGCGCCCATGACCGTGCAAGAACGCCTGGCCGCTGACTTCCACGGCACGGGCGTCACCGTGGGACCCCATCCCATGGCCTACCACCGGAATGCTCTATCCCGCATGGGCATCGTTTGTGCGCGTGATCTCGAGCAGTTCGAAGACGGACGAAAGACTCGGATCGCAGGATGCGTGATCGCCCGGCAGAGGCCGGGAACCGCCAAGGGATTCGTGTTCCTGAGCCTGGAAGATGAGACGGGAATCTCCAACGCGATTGTTACTCCCGCTGTCTACGAGCAGTACCGCCGCGTGGTCACGTACGGCAAATTCCTGTTGGTCGAGGGCAGGCTGCAAAACCAGGAAAATGTGATCTCGGTGAAGGCGGATGTCGTGCGTCCCCTGGAGATCGGCGACGTCGAGGTTCGATCTCACGATTTCCACTGACCGGCCTCGCAAAACATGCCTCGCAAAACAGGCCTCTCAAAACAAAAGACTGTCCGGGACATATTCTTCCGAGCAAGCGGGATCGTCGTTCTTCACCGAATTCACGCGCGTGCTTACGCGGTGGTGGCGCATGGCGGCGGCGGGAAATGGCTTGAGCCAGTCGAGAAGATCATCCACTTTCTTGAAGCCCGGATCGAGCCAGAGGTCGTAGTGATCGCGCTTCAAGATGACCGGCATTCGATCGTGAATGCCGGATAGCAGCGCGTTCGCCGAAGTGGTGATGATGGAACAGGTTTCCATCGACTCCTTGTTTTGGTTCCTCCATCGGTCCCAGATTCCAGCGAAGGCGAAGATCGAATCGTCGGCCATGGAAAAGCAGAAGGGAGATTTCTGCTTGCCTTCCTTCGACCATTCATAAAAGCCGTCGGCGGGAATGAGGCAGCGGCGAGACCGGAAGGGATCGCGGAACGCGGGCATATCGGCAACCGTTTCCGCTCTGGCGTTAATCATCTTGTATCCGGCCTTGGCGTCTTTCGACCAGGACGGGATCAGTCCCCAGCGCGCTAACGAAATCGAGCGGGTGGGTCGGGCCGCATCCTGCCGGACTACTACCACGTCTTGTCCGGGAGCGACGTTATAGCGAGGGCTCCACTCGACGGCATCTTCTTCTACATCAAATGTCTCCGCCAGAATCTCTTTCTTCCGGGCGAGGCGATAGCGTCCGCACATGGGGAAAGTATAAGGCGAGTATGGACTTGGGACATGGCGGGGTGCATTCTCCTCGCTACTCCTTATGCCTGGCAGTGATTATGGTCACCTCGCAAGGTGATTGTCGAAACGGACAAGTGATCAAAGATCATAGATAAACGTGATAGGAGATCGTAGACAGAAGACCGCCCCAAGCCCGAAAATGTGGACGGGCTGGAAAAGCTTTTGCACGGGGGAGGCACCTATGAAGAGGACCGTTTCGCTGCTTATCGGATTCACCGCGGCTTTCGCCATCCTGGCTGCCGAACCAGCGTTCGCACAGGATAAGACGCCAGTCAAGGTGAAAAGCTCGGTGGTGGTAAAGGGGGTGGTCGTCGTTCACGTCCTGAAAGACGGGAAACCTCTCGACCTGCAGTGCAATGAGGGAGTGACCAGCTGCAAGGTTCTGCCCAGCGGCAGCTACCTGATGGTGCAACTTCCCGAAAACCACGGGATGTACGAGTGCAAGAACGTGGAGATGTATCGAGGCGATCAAGACAAACCAGAAGACGAGGCGATTGGCGCCTACTGTCTGGTTGAGAATTGATGGTCGAGAAGCGATCGTGGAGAAGTGATCCTGAAGGGCCGCCGTGGAACCGGCGGCCGGAAGACGCAAGGGAACGCCGAGCTACGTGCCGGCCCATTCCATTCGTCGCAGACGCAGGGTGAATGCATCGGTCAGCGCCCGGGGCCTTGAACGGGTAGCCGATTCGGCGCAGCGTTTTCAAACGTCCGGGCCGGCGAGTCCGCGGAAAAAGTCGATACCAAGATACTTGAGACCCTGGTGGAACTCGACCCCGGCCCCCCACTGCCGGATGGTTTGCGCGTCGACGCCTTCATCGTCCCCGACGGTAGCGAAGTCGCATCGGCGCAGGTCAGGCAACCGCGCTAGTGGAGAGCCGGGCGTCCTCGCCCGGCGGCCCGTTCCTCCGCGAATAGTAACCCGTCCGCCCGCGCGCCCCGATGTTATCTTTATGAGGTTACCGAGTCGCCGACGCCACGTTCATGGATGTTCTCAACAGACTCTTCGAGCAGCATTTCCACTCGCCGGTCGAGCGCGTGCAGCCGTTGCAGGGTGAACTCGGTGGTTCGGGCCGCAAGATCATCCGGCTCTCCACGGAAAAACTCAGCGCCATTGGCGTTCTCTACAACGTGCGCGAAGAGAATGTCGCCTTCCTCGAATTCTCCCGCCACTTTCGCCGTCACGGCCTCCCGGTGCCGGAAATTTATACCGAAGACCTAAGCCACGGCGCTTATCTCGAAGAAGACCTTGGCAGCACAACGCTCTTTGAGTTTCTCTCCGGCCATCGCGACGGCGCGACCATCGCTCCCGAAGCGGTCGCGGCCTATCGCAAGGTCGTCGCTGTCTTGCCGCGCTTTCAAGTCGAAGCGGGCCGCAATTTGAATTACAAAGTGTGTTATCCGCGCTCCAGCTTCGATCGGCAATCCATAGCGTGGGATTTGAATTATTTCAAGTACTACTTTCTCAGGCTCGCCGGCATTCCCTTCAACGAGCAGGCGCTCGAACACGATTTCAGCCGCCTGACGAAATTTCTGTTGAGCGCCAGCCGCGATTATTTTCTCTATCGCGATTTTCAGTCCCGCAACGTCATGCTGCGCAAAGTGCTGAACGAAGACCAGCCATTTTTCCTCGACTATCAAGGCGGCCGCAAAGGCGCGCTGCAATACGATGTCGCGTCTCTTTTGTACGACGCCAAGGCCGACCTGCCGCCGGACCTGCGCCAGCAATTGCTCGATCACTATCTCGACAGCCTGGCCGGTTTTCTCGAGCTCGATCGCGTCGCGTTCATGCAGTATTACTACGCCTACGTATATGTCCGCATTATGCAAGCCCTGGGCGCGTACGGTTTTCGCGGCTTCTACGAACGCAAAGCGCACTTTTTACAAAGCGTTCCCTACGCGCTGAGAAATCTGCGCTGGCTGCTTCACAATGCGGAGTTACCCATCGCGCTGCCCACGCTCATGGAAGCCTTCAAGAGCATGGTGGCCTCGGATAAATTGCAGGGCTTGACGTCGATGTCGGAACCGGAAAGATTGACGGTGCGAATCTTCAGTTTTTCATTCCACCGCGGCCTGCCGCAAGACGACACGGGCAACGGCGGCGGCTTTGTTTTCGACGGCCGCAGCCTCCCGAATCCCGGCCGCGAAGAGCGATTCCAAGCTCTAACCGGAAAAGATGCGCCGGTCATTGACTACCTGAATCAACAGGAGAGCGTGCACCAGTTTCTCGCCAGCGCGCAGTCGCTGGTGGACGCCAGCGTGAGCGCGTATCAGAGTCGCGGCTTCAAGCACTTGATGGTGGCGTTCGGTTGTACCGGCGGTCAGCATCGTTCCGTCTATCTGGCGGAGCGGTTGGCGGATCATCTGCGCGCCAATGTTAAGGATGGGGTGGAAGTGGTGGTGCGTCATCGCGAGCAGGAGCAACTGAATCCATGAAAGCCATGATCCTCGCCGCCGGCCTGGGCACGCGGCTGCGGCCGCTCACCGATGATCGCCCCAAGGCGCTGGTGGAAATCAACGGCCGCACGCTGCTCGAGATCGCGCTGACGCGCTTGCGTGCGTTTGGGATTCACGACGTCATTATCAATGTTCATCACTTGGCCGGCATGGTGCTCGATTACCTGAAAAGGAACGACAACTTCGGAATGCGCATTGCGATCTCCCGCGAAGATGTCTTGCTCGACACCGGCGGCGGGTTGAAAAAAGCCGCCTGGTTTTTCCAAGATTCGGGTGGACATTCCGGCCAAGGAACGCCGTTCATTCTGCATAATGTCGATGTCCTCAGCACCATCGATCTCGAGCGTATGATGCAACTTCACGTTGAAGCTGAAGCCCTGGCCACGCTCGCCGTACAAGACCGCGAGACTTCTCGCTATCTTCTGTTCGACGAGCGACATGAACTCTGTGGCCGGCGCGCCGGCCGCAATCAACCACCTGAATTGGTTCGCCCCGCCCAACAGACGCAGGCATGGGCGTTCTCCGGCATCCACGTTATCTCGCCGCGCCTTTTCTCCCTCATGACCGAAGACGGTGTTTTCCCCATTATTGCTTCGTACCTACGCCTCGCCGCCCAGGGAGAGAAAATCTTCGCCTTCCGCGCCGACAAATATTATTGGCGTGATCTCGGCAGTCCGGAGAATCTGGCACATGCCGCTGAGGACCTGAAGCACAAAGTCATAGCGCAGTAGGCTCAGCGCCACCGGCCGCAGTCCGTCAAGGATAGACTTGAGGAGCGGCTCTCCGGATCGGCCGGCGGTTGAGCGAATGCAGCACCCAGCCCCGGAGGGGCGTTTGACAATAGCCCGGCGCTTCAGCGCCGGGAAGAGTGGCAACACCGGGCAAGTCCCGGAGGGATGACTGAAGCTCTTATGCACAGCTCTTCAGTGCTGAGGAAAGTGCTGATACTCTCAAGACATCGACCCCAAGAGGAGACCGTACCTCATTGCCGCCCATTGTCAACGCACAGGAAATTACGAAAGCCTTCGGAGCGAATCCGCTCTTCCAGAATGTTTCGTTCACCATTTCTGACGGAGATCGCATCGGCCTGATCGGTCCCAACGGATCGGGCAAATCCACGCTTCTAAGAATTCTGGCCGGCGAGATCGCTCCCGATAGCGGGGAAGTGTCGTTCCGCAAGCGAACGCGCCTCGCTTGTGTGGAGCAAGACTCGCGATTCGAATCGGGAGTTACCGTGCGCTCGGTCATCGAAAGCGTGTTTGATCGCCGTGGAGTCACCAGCTCCGAGCGCGGTGCCCGTTTTGCCGAGACGCTCGGACGCGCCGGCTTTGAAGATGTGGCGGCACGCGCCGACGAGTTATCCGGCGGATGGCAGAAGCGTCTCGCAATTGTCGAAGCCCTGGTGCAGCATCCCGATATCCTTCTGCTCGACGAACCCACCAACCATCTCGATCTTTTGGGAATCACGTGGCTCGAAGATCTGCTTGAGCAGGCGGCATTCGCCAGCGTAATCGTGAGCCACGACCGCTACTTTCTAGAAAACGTAACCACCGACATGGTCGAACTGAATCGGATTTATCCAGATGGTTCCCTCCGTGTCCGCGGCAACTACAGTGAGTTTCTGGAGAAGAAAGAAGAATTCCTGCACGCCCAGTCCAAGCGCCAGGAAGCGCTGGAGAATCTGGTCCACGGAGAAATCGAGTGGCTGCGCCGCGGAGCGAAAGCCCGCACCCGCAAATCCAAAGCCCGCATCAGCAAAGCCGGCGAACTCATGGGAGAGCTAGCCGACCTGAATCAGAGAACCCGCAGCACCACGGCACAGATCGATTTTTCCTCGACCGACCGCAAGACCAAGCGGCTGATCGAACTGCGGGATGTCACCTGCACCATGGGAACCCGCGAGTTGTTCGAGGGGCTCAACTTCATCCTAACTGCTGGAATGCGCGTGGGACTTGTAGGCCCGAATGGCAGCGGCAAGACGACCCTGCTGCGCTTGTTGCAGGGAGACCTGGCTCCAACCGGGGGCGAGATTCGCCGCGCCGATTGGCTGCGCATCGTCTACTTCGACCAGACCCGCACCCTCGATCCCGACGTAACTCTGCGCCGCGCGCTCGCACCGGACGGCGACTCCGTTGTCTATCGGGATCGCGTAGTTCACGTCGCCGGATGGGCGGCGCGATTCCTGTTTACCGGCGAGCAACTAAGCCAACCCGTAGGCCGCCTTTCCGGAGGTGAACGCGCGCGCGTCCTGATCGCGCAGCTCATGCTGCAGCCTGCCGACATTCTCCTGCTCGACGAGCCGACCAACGACCTCGACATTCCGACCCTCGAAATTCTAGAAGAAAGCCTGATCGATTTCCCCGGCTCGCTGGTGCTGGTCACGCACGACCGTTACATGCTCGACCGCGTGTCCAGCATCGTGCTAGGGCTCAACGGCAAAGGCGGCGCCGATACCTTCGCCGACTACGCGCAGTGGGAGGCGTGGCAGACACAGCGTACAAAGCCAGAGGCGGCAACGGCGAGTTCGCAAACGCCGGCCAGTTCTACGTCTGCGTCGCCAACGAAAAAGAAACTCTCCTACCTCGAAGCGCGCGAGTACGCCAGCATCGAGCGGCGCGTGGAAGAAGCCGAGCGGTTGGTGCAAGGGAAGCGCGCGGAACTGGAAGATCCAGCCAACGCGACGGATGCTCCTCATCTCGTAAGCGCGCAGGCCGCTTTGGACGCGGCTCAGCAGGCGCTCGATGCAATTTACGCCCGCTGGGTTGAGCTGGAGAGAAAGAACGGGTGAGCGTCCCCCGATTGCCTTCTTCATAGTGCGAAACGACATGCTTGCTGCCGTGAGAACCAGGCGACGCCCTCGAGTACACTTGGGAGCCGAAACGGGCGAGTTACATCAACGTCCTCCGCAAGTCTCCTACGGTTCGCTGGCAAAAGAACGTCATCTGGAAGGCGCCGAAGCGCCACTACCGGGGCGGTACTTTTCCGCAATCAATCGTTGCCCGGTGCATTGCCTGCACTGCTCTCCATCCTTCCGGCCTTCGCCCTTGCAACTCGGACAATCCCGAAACGTGTAGTGGACGGCGGCTTCATAGATTCCACGGCAACGCTTACGACCAAACTGCTTGGCGCACTGTCGGTTGATTTGTGATTCTCCCCACGCGAAGTTTCCGCAAGCGGTACACACGGCCAGTGGATTTGCCATACTCGGATTTTAGCAGTCCGACGCGCTAACAAAATCAATATATCCCCGCTGGACGTCAGTCCGAGTCAGCTTCGCGCGCACTTTATCGCCAACGTGCAACCCCTGCGATCCTTGAGCAAGCAATCCTTCGATGTGCGGCTGCAGAACGCGCACAAACGTTCCCTTCGGAGTAACTCCAGTGACGATAGCGTCGAAGGTTTCGCCCACCCGATGACTCATGGCCACGGCAGCCAACCGCTTCGACATTTCCCGCTCCACTTTTCGCGCAGCATCTTCTTTCTGTGTGCAGTTCGCGGCGATCGCGGCAAGTTCGTCATCGGAATAAGGCCCGGGCTTCCCGTCAAGCAAAGCCTTGATCAGCCTTTGCGTGACCACATCGGCAAAGCGGCGGTTGGGCGCGGTCGAGTGCGTGTAATCCTGCACGGCTAGTCCGAAGTGTCCCTGCTCGGGATCGCCCGGACGCTCCAGCACATATTCTCCCGGCCCAATCAGCTTGATGACGGCGAGCGACAAGTCGGCGAAGTGATCGGGATCGGCGGCCTTGCGCGTCACCAGAAAATCGTTGAGCGCCTTCGAATCGGCGGTTGCGGGCAGCGTCACACCCTGTGCGGCCGCGAGGCGCACGATGCCGTCCCAATGCGCGGGAGTCTTCACGATGCGGCGCAAAGAAGAAACTTTTTCCAGCAACCGCGCCACCACGCCGTTAGCGGCGATCATGAAGTCTTCGATCAATTCGGTGGCCCGATTCTTCTCTTGTTTCACCACATCGACCACCTGTTGGTTGAGCACCACCGGATGCACTTCGCTGGTGTCGATGTTTAGCGCGCCATGGTCGTAGCGCAGTTTCTTGAGCGCCTGGGCAACTTCGTCCTGCAGCTTGAGCTGCGCCTGCAGTTCCGACGATGCGGCCACTTTTGGCGGAGCCTCCGCCGTGCCTTCCAGCCACGCTCCGACCGCGCCGTAAGTGAGTTGCGCTTTGTTACGGACAATCGCCCGATACACGTCGTTCGAATCTAGCGAACCGCTGGCAGAGATCACGAATTCAGTCACCACGGCCGGCCTGTCCACGTCTGGGAGCAGGGACGACGCGCCCGTCGAGAGCTCTTCCGGCAACATCGCAAAATTGCAAATGCCGGTATAGACGGTGGTCGTTTCTTTGGCCGCGTGCTGATCGATAGGAGAATCCTTCGTGACAAAAGCATCGACATCGGCGATGCCCACCATCACCTTGACGTCGCCATTCGGCAAGCGCTCGGCAACTTCGATCTGGTCGAGGTCCCTCGAGGTATCGTTGTCGATCGAAGACCAAAGCAGTCCGCGCAAATCGCGAACCTTTCCGGAAGGCACCAGTTGCGGCGGATGCGCGCGGATATCCGCCAGTTGTTGCCGGGTCGCGGGCGGAAAATCCGGCTCGAAACCCTGTGCCAGCATGGCCTGCCGTGCCATTGCCTGAAGATTGAGAGAAGAAGGCCGAGACTCGTTCATTACGCTGAAAAGGCTAACATGAAACTTGATTCTTCTTCGTGAAACCTAGTGCCCTTGGTGGTGGTTGCTTTCCCCTGTGACCTCCGTGCCCCCGTGGTGAGGTCTCTGACGTTGGCTCGTGATAATCTAATAACAGCAGCTGCGTCTCCACCGATGGGATCGAATCCCGCAGTTTCCTAAAACATCATGATTTCAGTCAGCAATGTGTCCATGCGCTACGGCGCTAAAGTTCTGTTCGACGAAGTTTCCACCGGATTTATTCCGGGGAAGCGCTACGGCCTCACCGGACCGAACGGCGCGGGCAAATCCACGTTCATGAAGCTTCTGACCGGCGAACTCGATCCCCAGAAGGGAACCGTCGTCCGCCCGCGCAAGCTGGGAGTTCTGAGCCAGGATCAATTTGCCTTCGATAAGTATCGGGTGATCGATGCGGTCATCATGGGCAACCGGCGCTTGTGGGCCGCTCTCGAAGAACGCGAAATCATCTACGCGAAGCACGAGATGACCGATGCGGACGGCATGAAACTCGGCGAACTGGAAGGCATTGTCGGCGAGGAAGATGGCTACACCGCCGAAACCGATGCCGCGATGCTGCTGCAGGGCCTCGACATTCCCGACGAGATGCACGAGCGGAAAATGTCAGAGTTGGCGGGCGGGCAAAAAATGCGGGTGCTGCTGGCGCAGGCTTTGTTTGGGCATCCGCAGGCGCTGCTGCTTGACGAACCCACAAACCACCTTGATCTCGATTCGATCCACTGGCTGAAGAATTTTCTGAATCAATATGAAGGCGTGTTGATCGTGATCTCGCACGACCGTCATTTTCTCAACGGCGTTTGCACCTACATTGCCGACATCGATTACGAGACCATCATCACGTACACCGGCACTTATGACGACATGGTGGTCGCGAAGACGCAGATCCGCTCGCAGATCGAATCGCAGAACGCGCAGCGCGAAAAGAAGATTGACCAGTTGAACGAGTTCATCGCCCGCTTCGCCGCCGGAACCCGCTCCAGCCAGGTGCAGTCGCGACGCAAGGAAGTCGAGCGCTTGCAGGTTACCGAACTGGCGAGGTCGAACATCCAGCGTCCGTACCTGAAGTTCGAGCAAAAGCGGCCTTCCGGCAAACACATTCTTGAATTCGAAGATGTTACGAAATCCTACGGCGAAGCCAAAGTAATTGTCGGTTTCACGGCAAGCGTGCTCCGCGGGGAAAAGATCGCGCTAATCGGCCGTAACGGCTCGGGCAAAACCACTCTAGTGAACGCGCTGCTGGCAAACTCACCGACGGTTTCGGAATCGGAACTGCGCAAAACCAGCGGCTACGATGGACCCTTCGTTGACAACGGAAAAGTCATCTGGGGTCATGAAGCGGCCGTGGGGTATTTCGCGCAGGATCACAAGGCGCTCATCGAACCCGGCATCAAGGTTCTGGAGTGGCTGCATCAGTGGGATCCTTCCGCTTCCACCGAAGAAATTCGCGGGATACTGGGCCAGATGCTATTTCCTCGCGACGACGCCGAAAAGCGCACGGACGTACTTTCCGGCGGCGAGGCGGCGCGGTTGCTCTTCTGCAAACTGATGCTGCAGAAGCCGAACGTCCTCGTGCTCGACGAGCCGACCAACCATCTCGATCTCGAATCGATCAACGCCCTCAACATTTCACTGCAGCGTTATCCGGGCACGGTGCTGCTGGTTACGCATGACGAAGATCTGATTGACGAAGTCGCGACCAGGATCTGGCACTTCGAGGGCGCCCATCAAATCACTGACTTCAAGGGTGCCTATGACGAGTATCAGGCCGTTCTTGCCTAACCGGCTGGGATCGAGCGATCCAGAATAAATTGTGATCCGAGCGAAGCAGTGACCCTTATTCGGCCGCGCCAATCTCGTCGCGCGCTTCTGCTTCCAGACAAACGCGATGCCACAACTCAAGATTGAGCAATCGCCAGATGCGATCGTAGTTGTCGCGATGCTTCGCGCGATGTTCCTGGAACAGTTTCTCGATCGCTTCGCGCCGGAAGTATCCGCGATTCAGGCTGCGCGGCTCCAGCAGCATCTCTTGAATCGTTTCCAGTCGCGGTCCGGCCAGCCACCCGCTCCACGGCGTCGGAAATCCCAGCTTCGGGCGGTACAGTATCGAGTGCGGCAGCAGATCTTCGACCGCCTTTTTCAGAATCCGTTTGCCGGCTAGCCCTTGAATCTGCACTGCGCGCGGTATTCGGGTCGCGAATTCCACCAGTACGTGATCGAGAAAGGGCACGCGGCTTTCGATGGATGCGGCCATGCTCATGTTGTCCTGCTTCATGAGCAGTTCGACCAGGTAAGTCTTGATGTCGGTGTAGAGCAGCCGTTGCAGCATCTCGCCCGAAGAGTGGTTCCAGTAACCGACGACATTCTCATACGCCTTACTGGGCGCCGCTTCTCGCGCGAACTCGCTCGTCAGTAATCCGCTCTGCTCCGCCTCGCCGAACGCGGAAAAGAAATTGTCGAAATAGAAGGACGCCCAGGAATTCCCATCCTTGGCGAGAAACGTGTGCTCCAGTTTCCGGCGCAGCGTCGCTCCCAGCAGGGGGGAGTTCGCAACCAAGTGGCGCAAGCCGCGCCGCAGAGCGCCTGGAACCACGCCGCGGTAGGCACGGTCCAGGGCCGCATTGTTCAAAGTGAAGGCATAGCGGGTATAGCCGGCGAGGGTTTCATCCGCGCCTTCTCCGGTAAGCACCACCGTAACTCTCTCTCGCGCCAGCCGGGCGACAAAATAGAGGGAGACGCTCGAGGGCCACACGATGGGCTCGTCTTCATGCCAGATCAAATGCGGCAGCGCCGCGAAAAAGTCCCGCTCGCTGACCAACACTTCGTGATGCCGCGAATGAATGTGATCCGATACGGCGCGCGCAAAGGGCAGTTCGCTGTATAGCTGCTCGGTGTAGCCAACGGAAAAGGTCTCGACCGGCTCGCGCCGCAGTTTCGTCATCAGCGCGGCCACCGCGCTCGAATCCACGCCGCCGCTCAGGAACACGCCCAGCGGCACGTCGCTCATCAGGTGGCTCTGGACTGCGCCTTCCAGTAACTCGCGATAGCTGTGGATGTAGTAATTGTCATCGTAACTATCAACTCCCGAGTCGTGCGGCTTCGAGGCATCCAGATCCCAATACTGCCGGATTTCGGCTTTGCCATCCGGAGCCACGGTCATGGTGTGCCCGGGCGGCAGTTTACGGATTCCGGCGTAGAAAGTCTCTTCACCGGATAAATATCCAAATGCTAAATACTCCGGCAGCGCCGCCCGATTGAACTCGGGACGCGCGCTACCATGAGCAAACACCGCCTTGATTTCCGACCCGAACAGCAGCCGCTCCGGCGTCAATTTGTAATAGAGAGGCTTGATGCCCAGCCGGTCGCGCGCGATAAAGAGCGTCTTCGTGTTGCGATTCCAGATGGCAAAGGCGAACATGCCGCGCAGGTGCTGGACACATTCCGCGCCGTACTCCTCGAAGAGGTGAATGACGGTCTCGGTATCGCTGTGCGTGCTGTAGTGGTGGCCGCGCGCGATGAGTTGCTCGCGCAAGGCAAGATGGTTATAAATTTCGCCATTGAACACAATCCAGAGCGTGCCGTCTTCGTTCGAAATCGGCTGATGCCCGCCGGCCACGTCGACAATGCTGAGCCGCCGCATACCGATTCCAACCGCACCGTCCGTATAAAAGCCATCGTCGTCGGGGCCGCGATGGGTGATCACGCGGCACATTTCGCGCAGGGCCCCGGCGCTCGCCCGCGCGTCTCGTCCGAATTCAAGAATCCCAGCGATGCCGCACATTTAGCGTTTCCCCGCGTAGGGCGAGGCACGTTCGCTCGTCAGTTCTTCGAACAAAGACGTAACCGAAAACTCGCCCGGCGCTCCATTCATCATGGCATCCCGCCTGCGCCACTCGAAAAAGGCGGATGGCCCTGGTGCTTTCAGCAGAGGCTGTCCCTGCCAAGCGGCGTACGTCCCGCCGATTACGACCAGGTGTACGAGTTTCTCTTTTTCGATGCGGCAATAGAGTAGGCGCGCGTCCGAGGACCACGGACCGGAGCTCCACGCCTGCTCGCCGAGCGCAAAAAAGAATCCATGGCGTTCGTCATGAATGTGGAGTTCGTAGACTTGGACTGCCGCCTGCGTCGTGCTGGCCAGGCTTGCTTGATCCTCTTGTCGGATCGCGCCGCAGTGAGGCACCAGTGCCGTTGCCGTCTCTGCCGGCAGTTCCACACGCGCATGGCATCGCACCAAAGGCGCAGGCTGAAAAGCGCCATAAGAGGGAGAAAGCAGGATTCTGCTGACTTCCGTATGCCAGGCCGTTTCTTTCGGCACGATCAGACTCAACACCGATTCGCCGGACTGGACGCCGCCTTTTGATATTTCCACTCTTCCTGCGCCGGCAGTTCGAACCTCGAGATCGGGCGCGATGTGCCACCGTATCTCCAGTTCATGGGCTGCCTTGGTGCTTTTTGGAGTGGCGACGGGGCTCTGCCCCGTCCCGGCGGGGCAGAGCCCCGCCACCCCACATGCAGTGGCCACATCGCGTACCAGCCAAGGACCGCCCGCGATCTTCAGCACGTGCCGCCGATGCACGACCGGATCAGCCAGGCGTGCATATCCATTGTGACTGCCCACGAAGTAAGTGAAGCTTTTTCCTGCGATCCAGTTTTCGGCTTGCGTGGCCGGAATGTGTGTCCACGAGAAAGGTTCATCCGCAACCGCCTGGTCGACGCCATCCACGCGCATGGTGTTGTGCGCGCCGGTTCCGCGAAGCGTGTTCCGGTCCGCCGGATCTTTCGAAATGTAAACGCCGCTGCCGGAGTCCACCAGCCAGCGGCGTCCATTCATGGTGAGCCGCAGGCTGAGCGCGTCGGCGTGTCCGTGGCCCGAGCGGCCTACGCCCTGCGGGCCGGCGTCCACGACCAGCGTCTGTGCGTACGGCTGCGAATCGGCGAGCACGTAAAGCCCGCCGTCGGGAAACACGAGCGATTGCGCAGCCGGAGTCGTGTTTGCTCGCGAGAGTTCCTCGACGGCACGATCCCCGAACAACCAGATCGCTTCCTCCGTGAGCTGTGCCGCAGAAAATTCCCGGGAGTAAATCACCGCGCCCAGCACCAACGGGTCCGTCATCTGCTCCGTCCGATTGCGGCGCGGATTCCATAACCGCCCGCCATCGTCGTCGCCGAAACCTTCCGCCGGCCCGGCCTGCGCGAGCGCTGCCACCACATCCAGCATTCGTCCGAGCGCCTGGTCATACGCGGGTGGAATTTCCATTCCATTGCGCGCCGCCAGCACCCGCGCATATAAAAAGAAGTCGAGCGCATAAACGTGGTAGTGCAGCGATTGCTCGAAGTAAACGCCATCCGGACGCACCTGCCGCCCCGCTTCGTGCAGCACAATCCGCCACCCGGATTCCTTCCAGCGCGCAGCCCCCGGCATTTGCGGATACAAAGTGCCTAGAAAGAAGAGCGCGACCGCTTCTCCCAGCAGATGCGTATTCGGAGAAAAATAGGTAGATAGATAGCGCTCAATGTAACGCCCGTGAAAGGCAAGTGCCGGCGCCAGTTCCGAACGGAGCTCGGAGAGCAGATCCGCGCATTCCGCCGTTCCCGCCAGCAACTGGTCCACCCAGATCCACGACAAACTGCGGAAGGCAACTTCCAGCGTGCTTCCCCAGTTGATTCCGAGCGGATACGGATTCGCCTTGATCCAACTGCGCCAGAGGGCCATCAGTTCGCGAACGTACTTCTTGTCCCCGCTCAGCAGTTGCGCCTTGGCCAGGCTTACGAGATGCTGGTGCCGGTTTAATTCCCATGTGACTTTGTGGTCGCCTACGACCGCGAAATCGAGAAAAGGAATTTTGAACCAGGGATCGAGCGGCGCGCGCTTTCCG
>JBGPFV010000011.1:0-18500 GCA_041483535.1 Terriglobia bacterium
GCAAACGGTGCAGGTGTTGCGGCGTTTTAATCGCGCCATGCAGGAATGCGGCGCGGATTCCGTGAGGGTGGTGGCAACCGCGGCGCTGCGCGATGCCCGCAATTCGCGCGCGTTTCTGGAATGGGTGCGCTCGACGACCGGCTGGACCATCGAAATTATTTCCGGACTGGAGGAAGCCCGCCTTATTCACCTCGGCATTGTCTCCGCGGGCCGCTTGGACGCCCACAGCCTTCTGCTGGTGGACCTCGGCGGCGGCAGCTGCGAGCTCACGCTTTCGCGCCAAGGACAACTTCGGGATACGGTGAGCTTGCCGCTTGGGGCCGTGCGCCTGACGGGCGAATTCCTGAAGCACGATCCGCCGCGCAAGAGCGAACTGAAACGGCTCCAGGAATTCGTGGCGCGCGAGATCACGCGCATTCAAGACCGCATCAAGGCCGCGCACGTGGGCGCCGTGATTGCCACCTCCGGAACTGCGGCCGCGCTGGTGGGCGCCGCCAGCCACCTGGCTCGTCCCAGGAAGCGCCGACCGGCGACCTACGCCACACACCAAGCGATACGCCGCATTGCCAACCAGATCACGCGCCTGGGGTGGGACGAGCGGTGCAAGATTCCCGGAATCGGCCCGCGCCGCGCGGAAATCATTTGTGCCGGCGCGGTCGCGTATGCCGAATTGCTGGAGCGCTGCCACCTTGCCGGTTTTCGCTATTCGGCGCTCGGTCTGCGCGACGGCATCCTGGCCCAGATGGCGGCGGACTACGATCGCAGCACCCGATCGGGCCGGGCCATTGAATCGGAGCGGTGGGAGTCGATCAAGCGCGCGGTCGAACATTACCGCGTCGACTTGCATCATGCATTGCATGTGCGGGACGCGGCCTTGCTGCTGTTTTCCTCGCTGAAGTCGGTACACCAGCTTCCCGTGGAATATCGCGAATGGCTTTCGGCCGCAGCCATGCTGTTCGAAGTGGGCGACTACGTGAACCGCAGCGGACACCACCGCCACACCTACTACATCATCGCGAATTCGGAAATTCTGGGATACACCCCACAGCAACGGCGCATTATTGGCTGCATCGCGCGCTACCTGGGGAAGTCGCGCCCCACGGCGGGAGAGGGTCCGATGAGCACCTTGAGTCCCGAGGAGCGGGAGAACGTAACCAAAGCGTCGGTCCTGCTCCGCATCGCGCGCGCGCTGAATATGGGGAGGAGCCAGTCGGTCGGGAAGGTTGGAGTTTCGGCGCGCAACGGAAGAGTCGCAATGAAACTGACTGCGCGCGGAAAGGCCAGTGTGGACCTGGAAGTATGGTCGATTGAGAAGGACCGAGCCTACTTCCGCGAAGTCTTCGGGCGCGAGCTTTCTGTAGCCGCCGCGTGAAGCGTGCGCAGAATGCGGGGCGTGACGCACCAGCTTAGCGACCCCGAATTGCGCCGCATTTCGACTTTCGCCACGGCCCCTTTCTTGAGTTCAACCACGGCTTCGCATCCACTGTCGCTGATCACGCGCCCCAAAAATTCGCGCAGGTTCGGGTTATGCCCCACCAGCAGCACGGAGTCCTGGCGAGCATACTTTTCCAGCATCTTCTGAAAATCCGAGAAGCCGGCCTGCGGACGCAGCGCGTTTTCGGTGACCAGCTTGCCTTCGTGCCCCATTTCGTTCCCCACCAGCGCCGCGGTTTGCGTGGCGCGTTTGAGTGGACTGGAGACGATGACTTCGACCTGCACGCCCAGAGCGGCCAGGGCGCGGCCGATGTATCCGCATTGCTCGATGCCGTCTTTATCGAGGCCGCGCTTTTCGTCCTTCTTGGCGCTGCTCAAGGTTTGTCCGGCACTGGCGTGGCGCAAAAAATAGAGAAACATTGCGGAGTGACTATTCCTTCCTGATCACGGCTCGTCCCATCGAAGCTCGTCCATTCAAGGTGCGAGAAGACCGCCGCGGGACGGAAACCGGAATCTCCTCCGGCGACTTGATGCCTTCCGCCAGTCCAATAAGAAAATCCTGGGCGCAGAAGGCGGCAGCCCCTCGCGGAGGCCTCTTGCCGCGTCCACGCGCCGATTGCCAGGGGCGCAGGTAGCGGCCGTCCTTTTGCAGAAATCGCGATTTGACATTGTCGGCGAGATAGGCCGCCAGAATCTCATGCACCACGCGGTCGCGCAATAGCGGGTTCTTGAGCGGGAACAAAACTTCGACGCGCCCGTGCAGATTGCGATTCATCCAATCGGCGCTGCCGGCGTAGACCTCGGGCTCGCCGCCGTTCTCGAAGTAAAAGATGCGGCTGTGCTCCAGAAACCGGCCCAGGATGCTGCGCACGCGGACGCGGTCGCTGAGGCCGCGCACCCCCGGCCGCAGCGCGCACATACCCCGTACGAGCAGCTCAATATCGACCCCGGCCTGCGAAGCACGGTACAAAGCCTGGATGATATTCACGTCGAGCAGCGCGTTCATCTTGGCGATCATGCGTGCCGGCCGCCCCTGGCGCGCATGTTCGGCCTCGCGCTCAATCAGGCTCATGCACTTTTCCGCCAAATCGAGCGGCGCCACCAGCAGGGGCCCGTAGTTGGGATGCTCCGCGTAGGCAGTCAGAAAACTGAAAACATCGTGCACCGCGCTGGTAATTTCCGGGTCGGCCGTGAGCAGGCTGAGATCGGTATAGATGCGGGCCGTGGTGGCGTTGTAGTTTCCCGTACCCAGGTGCGCGTATTGGCGAGTCACTCCATCGGGATCGCGCCGCACCAACAAACAAAGCTTGCAGTGCGTCTTCAATCCGACCAGCCCGTGGAAGACCTGCACGCCCGAATCTTCCAGATCGCGCGCCCAGCGGATGTTCGACGCTTCATCGAAGCGCGCTTTCAGTTCGACCACCGCCGTAACTTCCTTGTGGGCCGCCGCCGCCATCAGAGCGCGCACCATCTGCGATTGCTCGCCGGTGCGGTACAGCGTCTGCTTGATCGAAAGCACGCGTTCGTCTTCGGCGGCCGCCTGAATGAACGACAGAACGGCATCGTAAGAATCGTAAGGATGGTGCAACAGAATGTCGTGCCGGCGCAGTTCTTCGAACAGGTCGTGGGATTTGGCGGTCAGCCGCAGCTCCCGGGGCACGTAGGCGTGAAACTTCAGATCCGGCCGCGCCGCTTCATCGTAAATATTGAACAGCCGGGAAAGGTTCACCGGGCCGTTGACCGGGAAAATCTGCCAGGGCTCAAGTTCGAACACCGTGCCCAGCCGCTCGATAATCTCCCGGTTGGCCTCGGACTCGATCTCCATGCGCACCGCGTCTCCCTTGCGGCGGTTGTGCAATTCCGCGCGCACCGATTCCAGCAGACTGCGCGATTCCTCTTCCTGCAGATAGAGATTGCTGTTGCGGGTGACGCGGAAGGCGGCGGAGGAAACGATGTCGTAGCCCTTATACATGCGCGCCGCATGATGGACGACGAGGTCGGCAAGAAAAATGAAATCGATGGTCCCCTGCGAGGGCAACCGGACCAGTCGGGGAAGCGCCCGCGGAACGGTGACCACTCCGGTATAGGTGAGCGAAGAACGGCGACGGCGACGCAGCAACAGGGCCACGCACAGCGCCTTGTTGATGACGCGGGGAAAGGGATGCGCCGGGTCCACGGTTACCGGGGTAAGCAGCGGATCGAGCTCCCGCGCGCAGTAGTCGTCCACGAAGGCCAACGCCGCCTCATCCAGTTCGTCGATGCCGAGGACGCGAATTCCCTGCTCCGCCAGTTCCGGGCGCAGACGCTCGTTCCAGCATGAATATTGTTCTTCGACGAACTCGTGGGTTGCGTCTTTGATCAGTTCGCGCTCCTCCACCATGGTGAGGCCGTCGGGAGTGGTGGAGTTGTGGCCGTCTTCCAGTTGCTGCAGCAGGCCGCCGACCCGCACTTCAAAAAATTCGTCCAGATTGCTGGCCGAAATCGCCAGGAACTTGACGCGTTCCAGCAAGGGATTGCGCAGATCCCCGGCCTCTTCCAGCACCCGCCCATTGAATTTCAGCCACGAAGCTTCGCGGTTGAGAAGGGTGGCGCGATTGTTCAGAGTTGCTCGAACCATATCGTCAAGATCGTAGAATGGAACGTCCCGCAAAAATGCAGTAAAACCCAGAGGTCGGTTATCGTTCCAGCGATACCGCAAGCCCGTTGAGACCATGTCTCTTTCGGGCCCAACTTCTCTGGAGGGGCCACCAACCTGCCTGCGCGCAGGCCCACTTCAAAGTAGAAATCTTCCTGGCAGAAAAGGGTGGTCAACCAGACAGCAGCAACAACGGCGCCAGCAGTACCCGGCGGCACATGTAACCCGGCAATAGTATATCAAGACACGAAAAGGGCGCCGGTCTGTGAGCCTGGCGCCCTTGGTTTCGTTTTCCAATCGCGTTTCGGCGACTGTCCAGGAAACCTGCTTGAGGGCGGCTTGCACTTGCCTACCGCGTCAACCCCGAGAAATCCAAGAACCGAGATTACTGGATCTTTTGGATCGTCGCCTGCTCCATCTCAACCAGGTTTTTGGGCAGCTTAGCGTAGTCCAGTTTCTCGACCATTTGCTGGCCGTCTTTGAGCATCCAGTGGAGAAAATCCACAGTGATCTTTCGCTTGCCCGCATCCTTCCAATGGGTTGGAACCAGCAGATAAGTGAAACTGGCGATGGGGTAGGCGTCCTTGCCGGGAGCATTGGTGATGGAGACGCGGAAATCGCCCGGCGTGAACTTGGCCGCCGCCGCGGCCGACGTGGTGGATGCCAGGCTCGCCTTGACGAAGTTCCCGGCGGCGTTCTCCACCACACCGAACGGAACTTTGTTTTGCAGGGCGTAGATGAGCTCCACATAGCCGATGGAACCGTCCATCTGTCGGACCATGCCCGTCACCCCTTCATTGCCCTTGCCACCCAGCCCAACCGGCCAACGGACGGAAGTGTTGCTGCCGACCGTCGACTTCCACTCAGGGCTTACCTTGGAAAGGTAATCGGTCCACACGAACGTGGTGCCGCTACCGTCAGAACGATAGATCACCACAATTCCCTTGTCGGGAAGCTTGACGCCTGGATTAGCTTTGGCGATGGCCGGGTCACTCCACTTGGTGATCTTGCCCAGATAGATTCCGACGAGCGCCTGCGGCGTGAACTTCAATTCGGCCGTGACCCCTTTGATGTTGTACGAGGGCACTACGGAGCCCAGCACGGTCGGCAGTTGCACGAAGGGCACGGGTATTTGCTTTACCAGTTCGTCCTTGAGAGGCATATCGCTGGCGCCGAAATCCACGGTGCCGGCTTTGAGTTGGTTGATGCCGCCCCCGCTACCGATCGACTGGTAGTTGATTTGCACGTTCGGATGCAGCTTGTTGTATTCGCTGAACCACTTGGAATAGATAGGATACGGGAAGGTGGCGCCCGCTCCGTTCAACGTGGTCTGCCCCATGACGGGCAGCGCCAGGGCAAGACCTGCCCACAAGAGCGCGATGCGATGTATCGGACGTATCACTAGACCAGTCCTCCTCATATTTAGTTTAGGTGCGCAATCTTGTTTTATGGGCTATGTGTTAAAGAGAGGTTACAACGGCGTGAATTTCCGATGAACGGACTTGCTTTCCCAACTACATCGCAACTTTTGTCTGTAGAGACGGGGCTGGCCCTCTCTGCCTGCCGCGCCAAAAATGCCGGGGTCGGTCCGAGACGCGGCAAGCCGCGTCTCTACGGGAAAATTGCTAGCGGCTGGCGCTGGTCGAGCCGCGCCAGTTCCCGGCCAAAGAGCGCGTTGTTGGGAAAATCCCGTTGCAGCGTCAGCAGCAGTTCGCGAGCTTGAGGTAACTCTTTCTCGCGGACGTAGGCGATGGCCAGCAGGATGCGCGCAAAGGGGGCGAGCAGATGGCCTTGCGCCGCGGTCGTCTGGAGCTCGGCAATGCCGCCGGCTTTATCTCCTGCAACGCCCCCGAGGCGCAGGATCCAGCGTACCGGAGCGGCCATCGATCCAATGATGTAACGGCTGACGCCGCTGGCCAAGTGAGCGTCGTAGCAACCAGGATCGGCCGCGAGCAGTTGCTGAGCCCAGGCCGTAGCCTGTTTGGCATAGTGCAGCGATGCCAGGTTGCGCTTTTCGATCAGCGCAGCGAAGTCGGAGCGCAAGCCATTAGAAAGCGTCATCGCTAGAAGCGCGTCGCGGTCGCGGGAGTCCCGGCTTAGCCGGGCCTTTGCCAACTCCTCCGCGCGGTTGAGCTGCTGCTCGAAATGCGCGCGCTTCTGCGGGTCGGCTTCATACTTCTTGCGCGCCGCGAAGACCGAGTCGTCCTCATAGAACTGCGCTTCCAGCACGCCCAGGCGATCGAATTCCGAAAACAGAATGCCCGCTGCTTCGCTCACCGGCCCCATGGGATTCTCGGGGTTCACCTTTTCCCACGATTCAAATTCCTTCTGCGCCCCCGGAAAATCCAGATCGTAGAGCTGGCGGAATCCGCGGTCGAGACCCGAGGATTCAGTTTTCGTCGCCTGAGCCGCCTCCCACGCCAGCAGACACGCGATCACGAGGCAGAGCCGCCTCCCTCTGAGGCGTTCCAAAAAACGGGTTGGTCGCGGTTTGCCCATTGCTCCACTGTCATGTGTCATGTTAGATGAGGATCGCGAGACGATTTGTCACAAAAGTGTCATTTTCTGGCAAACTTGCAGGGCGGCGAGGACCCTGACTTTGAGCGATAGCATACAGTATGCACCCGGCTGGCCCGGAATCGAACCGCGCTGGACTTCGAGCGCCAAGACCGGCGTGGGCACTGCCCTGAACCTTCACAGCCGGGTTTGGTTCACGCTGAGTCATGGCATTCTCAATGAGATCTATTTTCCCCGCGTGGACCAGGCCTGCACCCGTGACTTCGGGCTGATTGTCACCGATAGCCGAGAATTTTTCTCCGAAGAGAAACGCCATTGTACCTTCCAAAACCTTCCGATCGAACCGGGAGTGCCTGCCTACGAACTGACCAACACGTGCATGACGGGACGCTACCGGATCGAAAAGGAAGTGCTGACCGATCCCTGGCGAAACGTGGTGTTGCAGAAGATTCGCTTTGTGCCGCTCCAGGGAAATCTCGGCGACTATCGCGTGTATGCGCTGTTGGCGTCGCACCTGGCGAATATGGGATATGGCAATACCGGCTGGGTGGGCAACTACAAGGGCAAGCCGATGCTCTTTGCCGAGCGCGATTCCTGTGCCCTCGCCCTGGCGTGCTCGGTGCCGTTGCTAAAGTGTTCCGTCGGATTTGCGGGCGTATCGGACGGCTGGCAGGATCTGTCGCGACATTTCCAGATGACGTGGGAGTACGACCGCGCGGAAAACGGTAACCTCGCGCTGACCGCTGAAATCGATCTCGCCGCCTCGAACGGCGAGTTCATCCTCGCGCTGGGCTTTGGCGGAATCTGGGCGGAGGCGGCTCAACAAGCCCTCTCTTCCCTGTTTACTCCTTTCGATACCGTCCGCAAAGATTATGTCTTGCACTGGCAGAATTGGCAGCGGACGCTAAAGAAACTCGACGAGAAGCCACGAGAAAAAGATTTGTACCGTGCGAGCATGGCGGTTCTGCGCACACACGAATCCAAAGACTTCCTCGGGGGAATTATCGCCAGCCTCTCCGTTCCCTGGGGCTTCAATAAGGGCGACGAGGACCTGGGCGGGTACCACCTGGTGTGGCCGCGCGATCTGGTCGAGAGTGCCGGTGGAATGCTGGCAGCGGGCGCTCACGACGACGCTCTCCGCGTGTTGCATTACCTCGAAGCCACGCAAGAAGCCGACGGACACTGGGCGCAAAATATGTGGCTGGATGGGCGTCCGTATTGGAGCGGCTCGCAGATGGATGAGACCGCCTTTCCCATTCTGCTGGTCGATCTGCTGCGCCGCGAATCTCCGCGCTGCTTCAGAGACTGGGATCGCTGGTGGCCGATGGTGCGCAAGGCCGCGGCCTTCATCGCCGCGAACGGCCCGGTTACGCAGCAGGACCGCTGGGAAGAGGACGGCGGCTATTCCCCGTTCACCATGGCCGCCGAAATCTCCGCGCTGCTGATTGCCGCCGATTTCGCGCAGTCGATGGGCGAGCCTCTGCCCGCCGAATTCCTGCGCCACATGGCCGACACCTGGAACTTCAACATCGAGCGCCGAACCTACGCCGTGAACACCGATCTCGCCCGCCAGGTCGGAGTCGAAGGCTACTACGTCCGCATCACACCGCCCCCCGGCGACGGAGCCGCATCGCCCCTGCAGGGATTCGTCCCCATCAAGAATCGAGCCACCACCAGTTCGAATGCGGCGGCGGTAGAGATCGTCAGCCCGGACGCGCTGGCGCTGGTCCGCTTCGGCTTGCGCGCGCCCGACGATCCGCGAATGCTGAACACCATCAAGGTCATCGATGCACTGCTGCGCGTAAAGCTGCCTCAAGGTCCAGGTTGGTATCGCTACAACTGCGACGGCTACGGCGAGCATGAGGACGGTTCTCCCTTCGACGGCACCGGGATTGGCCGCCCCTGGCCGCTGCTGGCGGGGGAACGAGCGCACTACGAACTGGCCGCTGGGCGCGCCACTTCCGCCGAAGCTTTGCTGGGCGTGATGGAAAATTCGACGGGAGCGAGCCGCCTGCTTCCCGAACAAGTTTGGGATACGAACGACATCCCGGAACGCGAGCTGTTTGCGGGAAAAGGGTCGGGGTCGGCGTGCCCACTGGTGTGGGCTCATTCCGAGTACATCAAGCTGCGCCGGTCGCTGGTCGAAGGCAAGATTTTCGATCAGCCTCCACAAACGGTGGAACGCTATTTAACAAACAAGATATCCGCGCAATACTTCAACTGGCGCTTTAACAACAAGCCGCGCACCATGCCGCGCGGAAAGAAGCTGCGGATTCTGATGATGGACGCAGCCCTGGTGCACTGGAGCTTTGACAACTGGCAAACCATTCAGGACAGCAACTCCAGCGACAGCGGATGGAATCTTCAGCATATCGATCTGCCCACAGAAACTCTTGCCGTAGGGCGACAGATCGTCTTCACGTTCTATTGGAAGAATGCGGGCCGATGGGAAGGGCGAGACTACCAGGTGACCGTCGAATAGCATGCCGCCCACTTCCGATTGACGCTGCTAAACTTTCCATGCTCGCGAATTAAATTCGAGGCACCATGCGCACTCTTGGCTCGTTTGTTATGGTCGTACTCATGAGCATCCTCGCAACACCCCAGACCTTGCCTGCACCCCAGGCCGTCACCGACCCAAAACAGATTGCCTCCAAGCCCGATGCCCGGGTGGAGAAGAATCTTTCCATCGAGAAGCTTTACATGACGCGCCAGGTGGGCGGTTCGACCTGGTCGCCGGATGGCAAGACCGTCGCCTTTATCAGCAACCTGAGCGGCCGCAATAATCTTTGGCTGGTGCCCACCGAAGGGGGATGGCCGACGCAGCTCACGGTGAGCGATCAACGCCAGACCAGCCCAACGTGGTCGCCGGACGGCAAGTGGATCGCCTACATGTCCGATTATGACGGCGATGAGCAATGGGATATTTTTCTGGTGGCGCCAAAGACCGGACAGGTCATGAACCTGACCAACACCCGCGAGATCGCCGAGGAAAGTCCCACCTGGTCGCACGATGGCCGCTACCTCGCCTACATGGTCAAGCCGAAGACGTCGTCGGTGTTCGAGATTGACGTTTACGACACCGTCATGCGCGAAGTGCAGCACCTGACCTCCGGCACCGCCAAAGACCGCATGAACGTCGCGCCCATCTGGTCGGCCGACGGCAAGTTCATCGTCTACACGCAGGAACAAGCCAAAGGCACAGACTCAAATATATTTCTAGCCGATGTTGGGAGCGCGCAAAGCATGCTGCTCACGCCGCATGAGGGCGAACAACTCTACATCGCTAACGATGTCTTGCCGCCGCTCATGAAGGACGCTATAAGGATCCTGGTCACGTCCAACGCGGGAAATGGATACGACAACGTAGGCCTTCTCGATGTCGGTACGAAAGGCGCGATGGCCGGACATTTGGTTCTGGAGAAAATCCAATGGCTCACCCAAGACAAGTGGGAAATTCAGGGAGCCAGTTTCTCCCCTGACGGCAAGCTTCTCGCCTACACAGCAAACGTGGACGGCAACACCGGCATGTACCTGTATGACATCGCATCCGGAAAAGCGCGCGTCCTTCCGCTGCCCAAAGGGGTGAACCATGTCGCGGGCAGGTCTTCGCCCTTTACGCGCGACGCGTCACGGATGCTCTATTACCACACGGGCCCGACCGCTCCCGGCGACCTTTGGGTCTATAACATAGCTGACGGCAAATCGCATCAACTTACACATTCGCTGGTCGGCGGCGTGCGTTCCGAGGACATGGTCGAGCCTCACCTCGTCCACTATCCCAGCAGGGATGGTAAGTGGACCATCTCCGCGTTCGTGTATGTGCCCTACAACCTGCCGCGCAATGGCGAGCATCCCGCGATTGTCTACGTTCACGGCGGACCCACGGCGCAGACGATGAATACGTTCAACCGCTTCGTCCAGTACATGGCCAACCAGGGCTACATGGTGATCGCGCCCAACTATCGTGGATCGACCGGATACGGGAAAGAATTTCAGCAGGCAAATCTTTTCGATATGGGCGGCGGCGATTTGCAGGATGTGCTCGCCGCCGCCGACTGGATCAAGCAGACCGGTTACGTCGATCCCAAGAAACTGATTCTGATGGGTGGCAGCTACGGTGGGTACCTGACGATGATGGGCGTCACCAAGGCTCCGGACCTGTGGGCGGCGGGCGTTCCGATTGTGCCGTTTGTGAACTGGTTCACCGAGATCCAGAACGAAGACCCCGTGCTGCAGCAGTCGGATCTGGCGACCATGGGCGATCTCGAGAAGAACAAGGCGCTCTACGAAGATCGCTCGCCCATCAACTTCGTGGACAAGATCAAGGCGCCGCTCTACCTGTTGGCGGGAGGCAACGACCCCCGTTGCCCCAAGGAAGAAGCGCAGCAGGTGGTGGACGCGGTCAGCAAGCGCGGCGGTGTGGTCGAATACAAGGTCTATGAAAACGAAGGCCACGGCTTCGCTCGCGTTGAAAATCAAATCGATGCCTACAAGCGCGTGGCGGACTTTCTGAAAGCGCGTGTCCCGCCTGCGGATTGCAGTTGCTCGCTGAACCCGTAGCGGATATGGGGGAGTAGCAATCCGCTTCGTCTCTCCTAATTCCGGACGAGATCCAAGAAGCCGTCTCCCTCAGTTTTTTCGATCCAGTCCCGAATTCGGTCGAGGACTTGCGCGCACGTTTCAGTTTCCAAGATCACGGCCGTGGGCGCCATCAGAGACAACTCCCGCGATCCAAAGATTTCGTCGTCCACGCTTTGTTCCAATCTCAATTTCAAGAGCAGATTTTGGCCGCTCCGGGTTTCCATGACGTCGGCCACGGCAATGAGCCACACCCCATTGCCGATGTCCATCTTGGCGAAGTGAAGGGGTAGGTCTTCGGGCAGAATAAGCATCGGTAACTCCTTCTCTACAGTGATGCAGGGCCGCGTGGTGTTTCTTGGCCGCTTCCATTCGTAGGAGGAACGAGTACCGCGCGATCAGAACATTGACAAAGAGCATCGCCACGCGAAAGCAGTTGGGCCGCCGCCACAGATCGAGTACCTCAAACGCTTCCCTAACGCCTGCGAACCGCCGCAACTTTGTGCTATCAAAGAACGCTGACAGGCCCAGGGAGAATTATCGCGCCGGTTGGGTCGGAGGCCTGTGATGGCGGTTACTAACTGGATGTGATGAAAAATCAAAGGCCCCACCCAAGCAAGAACTTGGACGGGCCACCGACTCGTTCTCGCGATCCATCAATGAGTGAGGCGATGTTACAACAACTATCCAACTTCCCGATTAGAGTTGTCTTCACTGGTACCCCGAGGGTACAGTATTGGGGCAATTTTGCGAGGATACCCATGCGAGCAAGTGCCCGATCCCTGACGAGACCTCTGTTTGCTGTTCTGGCTTACATCGCGCTTCCGTTCGCGGGGCACGCGGCCGGCGAGACTTCGCTGACCAAAGATCAGATCAAGCAATTTCTCCGGACCGCCGAAGTCATCAAGAGTACACACTCGAGTAAGGGCACTACTGATCCTTGGCGGCTCACCCTCAGTGACGGCACCATCACGCACGACGCCTCGTTCCAGGCAATCGACGAGCACGCGTCCGAGAAGAAGTTCGCAAGTGGAAGGACCGAAATCGATTTTGTCGACTCTTACAAGTACAACATTGGGGCCTACCAACTCGCCGAACTTGTCGGTCTCGACGATATGCTGCCCGTTTACGTGGAGCGAAAATGGCAAGGCAAAACCGGTTCGCTGAGCTGGTGGCTCCCCATCAAGCTGGACGAAGCCGAGCGCCTGAAAAACAAAATTCAAGCTCCTGATTCAGATAGGTGGAACGAGCAAATGTACCGCATCCGCGTTTTCGATGAGCTTGTCTACGACACCGATCCCAACCTCACGAACGTGCTGATCGGTGAAGACTGGACCGTCTGGCGCGTCGATTTCACCCGCGCCTTTCGCTGGGGCAAAGACTTACGTGCCCCGAAAAATTTGGTGAAATGCGATCGCCAGCTCTTCGAAAAACTGAAGGCTCTGAAGGCCGATGAACTGGCGTCAAAAACCAAGGGCTATCTGAACAAGGATGAGGTGAGGGGGGTCATGGCCCGACGCGACAAAATCGTCGCCATCTTCGAGGCCCGCATCGCTGAAAAAGGTGAAAAGGAAGTCCTCTACTAGCAGCGCCCGAGTGTAGTTCGCAACAACATCGGAACTACGAAGACCTAGGCTCGCCGCAGTTAAGGCTGGCGCAATAGCCGAACACAACTGTCACAGGAAGGCGTTAGCGCTCAGAAGCCAAAATTCTGCAGGCGGGTTTACCGGTCGTACCTCTCGTAATGTGTGGAGCAGGGCTCCAGTTCGAGCAAGAAATCCTGGTCGAAATCGTAGTATTTGGCCACGCTGATGTCGTCTCCGGCGAAGGCGCGGATGGCCACCTCGGATTCCCAGAACGTGACCATCAAGAAATGAGCGGTTTCGCCCTCGATCCGACGTAGCGCATAAGCGCCCTGGTTGCCGGGAGTCGAGCGGTACCCGGGGAGGGCGACGGTTCGCATCAGGTTTAGGTACTCGTCGCTTTTTGGTGGCGGGGGTCGCGCCATGCCAGATTCGGGTGACCATGTGGAGACTCCTTCCGTTTCCTTGTGTCTAGTGCCCTTCCCAGAAGCTGCGCAAATGCGAATTTTTCCGCAACTGGAGACGGGGCAAGCCCCGCTCTACAGATGGTGCAGCGCGGCATGGCGCTTCTTGGCCGCTTCCAGGCGCAGCATCAGCATGTAGAGCACGATGCCGACGTTGACCACGATCACCAACCATCGAAACCAGGTTGGATGCCGCAACAGATCGACCGCCTCAAACGGAATGTAGACCGCGCCCGAGGCAATCGCCATCCACTCCGCCCAGGGACGGACGTACCACAATCCGTAGGCTTCGACGAAGCGAAGCGTCACGTAAACCGCCGCCACCACGGCGATCTTCCACAGGCGCACGTCGCTGACCCGATGCATCAGGTCGATGAAGATCCCATAGAAATGGTGGTGATGATGAGGATTGATGTGAAGAAATTCCAGCAGGCTCTCCGCCACTCCCCCGATATCTTTGTGCCGCATGGAAAACAAACCCATGCCGGCGAGAACCACGATGATCCCTTTCGTGAACTCAACGGTGGCGACCGTGCGCACGCCTTTGATGTGTCCGGGATCGTCGATTCTGGGATGCATTTGGCGAAAATTGATTTCCGGTATTCAGCGCTTGATCGCGCCTTCATTTTAAAGCGTGACCCCCCAGAGAGTGCGCGTGAGAACTCGGTCGTCCCTCCGGGACTTAAATCATTTCCTCCGCTTTTCCCAGCGCTGAAGCGCTGGGCTAAGGTCGGACGCCCCTCCGGGGCTGGATTCTCGACATCAGGCTCTCAAGTCGGCTGGCGAACGCTGGTGCGCAACTCCTCGACGATTTCGTCAGCGGCTTTGCGGGCGGCGTCCCCCTGGGTGACGTCGAACGAGATCGCCCCGACGCGGGCGTGGCCGCCGCCCCCATAGCGTTCGCAAATCTTGGCGAGATTGAGGGCAGGCTCGCGTTTCGACCAGGGGTTCGACCCGACCGAAACCTTCACCCGGAACGAACTCTTGCTGAGTCCAATGCTGTAGACCGAATCGGGATGCAGAAAGTAGGGGATGAACTTGTTGTAGCCTTCGAGGTTCAGATCGGTGATGTCAAAAAAAATCGTACCGTCTTTTTCTTCCGTGCGCTGCCGCAAAATGTCGACGGAACGTTGGTGGCGTTCCAGGAGCGGCGGAACGACGGCGGCCACGAACGGCTCCTCCAGAATCTGGGCGAGCGGATGGTAGGCGAGGAGAGGAATCAGCTGCTTTACGAAGGTCCGGTCACTGGAGGCTTCGATGGCCATGGTCAGCTTCATGGCCGGCGCTTGCATCTCCACCGCCGACTTGGCGTCGTCATACTTGGCTCCATCCACGATGTCGGCCCAGTGGACCAGTTCGGCCACCGGGCGGGGATCGAAGCCGAAGTGTTCTTCCGCGATCATGGCAATAAAACTGGTGCACGACTTGAATGCGGGATCGTAGAACTTGCGGTTGCTCTGCTCCTGCGCAAAGTGGGCGGCATCGGCGGGGGAAAGAAAAGCGCTTTCGTGGTGATCGAACCACCAGGTGATGTGGGGCGAACTGGAATACTTGAAATCGACAATGGCGTTCTCGTCGCCGTTGAACTGGCGCTCGTCGAACAAGGAACCCGCGCGATGCAGCAGCCCGGAGTATAAGAACTCCACGTCGGCGCGGACTCGCTCGCGGTAGAAACGGGAGAACAGGGCGGCCGAACACGCCCCATCAAAACATTTGTCGTGATAAAAGACGCGCACTTTCAAATTGGCTTCCTTACCCGTTGCTTCGGGCGTGTAGTGAAAAACCAGTGTAGTGAAAAACAGATAGAGTTGCTGGTTTGGAGAATTATGTCAAGGAGGATCTCGGGCGGCGCCCTGAATTAGCCGGAATGCAACCGGAAAGAAAGTGAGGGATCAGCGCCATTCGGTAATGTTGGCATCGGGTAATCTGGTAATTTGAAAGCAAGACTTCGACCGGTTCTTAGATTACAAAATTGCGCGATTGTCCAATTACAAAATCCTTTCCGGCCATCACTTCTTCCGGCGTCTGATCTTAAAGTCGAAGCTGACCACTCCGTTCTGGTCGCGCAGCGCCACGATCGAAACATTCCGCGTCACGTTGTACTCCAGCTGGATGATCTGCTGGTTCGAAACCGAGACGTTGGTGCTATAGGTCAGGGTGAGATTGCGGGCCACTTGCTGTTCGACGGTGACCTGGGGCCCGCGAACCACGTTGGTTTCACTGGCCAACCCCTGGGGATCGATTTTCACCCGGCTGGCGCCGAACAAGCGCTGCAGGCGGCTGTTGACGGTGCTGTTGAGAGCCTGATTGATGAGCAGGTTGGAGGCCTCTCCGCCGAAGCCAAACGATCCACCCGACGACGCGGCCGCCGACTCTTCGCGCGTGCGGCCGAGCGCCAATAAGGCGATCACGTCGGCTTCGGGTAGCTGAGGCTCGGATTGCCAGGTGACTTTCAACCCATTCGGCTTGCTGGCGTCGCCGCGGAATCGCACCGTGATGTCGTAATCGCGCACCCGGGTCGTCGCCGTCATGTCGATGATGGGCTCAGTCTTGGCTGGATTTGCGAACGTAACATCGCCTCGTTCGAGGTTGTACTTGGTTCCATTGAAAGAAATTTCTCCTTCCAGAACCTCCACCCTTCCCAAAATTGCGGGACGGTCGGCGGTACCCCGCACCCTGAGGTCGGCGTTGCCGGAAAGTCTCGCGATCGCCGTTTGCATCTGCAGTTCGGGAGTCGTCATGACGTGAACATCAAGCTTAAGGCGGCTCTGCAGGCTGTCGCTCTCGGTCAAGGCGACCGTCTGCTTGCTCTTTTCGATATAGGCAGCGAAATCAAATCCTGGAGTAACGGCCAGCTTGGTGACCACAACATCGCCACTCAGCACGGCGGAATTGGTGCTGCCGGTCAAGCGGAGGTCGGCGTTCGCGGTGGAGCTTACTCCCGGGGGATAACGCAGCCGCACACCCTGCGCAGTCGCACCGAGATCGAGAAGGACGCCGCCGTTCTGGTAGGTCGCGGAGCCGGTCAGCGCCACCGTGCCCCCGCCGGTCGAGCCGCTGAGCTTCTCGATCTGGATGCGGTTGCGATCGAACCGCAAGACGCCATTGAGATCGCTAAGGCCACTGGGAAAATCGTTGTGACTGACGAAGGTGTTCTTAACTTCCAAACGTCCTTGCAGCACGGGCTGCGCCAGCGTACCGCCGGCGTCGAGGTTTACGTCCAAGGTGCCGCGCGCCATAATTTTGGGGTTGAGCGACTGCAAAAGCGCCATATTTACCGATCCCTCCAGACGCAGGTCGAGCTCTCGCGCACCCGTCAAGTGCGCTCGACCGTGGGCGGTGAAATCGGTTCCGCTTCCAGCCAGGTGGAGGTTTTCGAGCAAGACGGTTTGATCCGCGACTTCGAGGCGGATAGGTCCGACATTTTGTACCTGCACGTGCCCTACTTCGGCGCTGAAGGACTGGACTTCGGCGGCCACTTTCAAATCGCGCGGAGTACGCAGCGGACCGCGAACCTGGAGCGTCCCCTCGACCGAAGAGTGTCCCGTAATTTTTCCCGGCAGGTAAATGCGCAGCAGCGAATCGGCGTCGAGACGATGGAAGGCCAGATTCAGATCCGCGGGAAAGTCGTTCTCCAACAGCACGCTGCCCGCAAGCGACAAATCGCCTTTATCGAAAACCGAGTGCGCCTTGAGATCGAGCTGCCGGCCATGGGTGACCGCATCGACGTAGAAATCTCCGGCGCGCTCCTTGTCTAACGCGAGATTTTTGAGATGAACATGCGCTTCCACCGAAGGCTCGTCGGGCGTGCCGCTGGCTCGCACCGTGAAATCGGCAACCCCATCCGCCGTGAACCGCCCGGTCTGCAAGTGCGGAAAGCGCGCGAGATCGAGGTTGCGTCCGGAAAGATTCAGGCGAAACGCCGGTTTCGACGTAGCGAGGCTGGCCGTACTGACGGCGACGCTGCCGGACAGTGGAGCATTGTAAGCGCTAGCATCGATGTTGTTGAATTGCAGTTCGCCGCCCGCGATGCGGAGATCACTCTTCAACAAGGGAACCAGCACTCCGTAGGCCGTGCCATGGTCGACCTCAAGGCGTCCATCCCCGTGAGGATTGGCACGCGTGCCCGAAATACTGGCCGATAAATTCAGCGTGCCGGTGAGCGGCTGAGCGACTCCGGCCAATTGAACCAGTTCGGCCACATCGGCATTGCGCACTTCCAGGTGCAGAGTAAAAGGATCGTTTTGCTGAAATGTAGAGTCGGTAAGCGCGCTACTGGCATCGAAGTGCGCCGTGGTGTGGCCATGAATGAGCGCCCCATTGCGCGCGGCGAAATGACTGCTGGAGTACTGGACGACGGTCGAGAGCGCGTCCCAGTGAACCGCTCGCGAGGGCACTCGCCCAGTCGCGGGCAAGGTCGTGTCAAAGTCGTAGACTTCGAGATTCCCGCCGATGGAAAGCTCGGCCAGTCGCCCGCTGGCATTGACGGTAAAGCTTGCCCAGCCGTGAACCGCGAAGGGCAAGTCCGGCGACCCGTAAGCCGCTTCGAGCAGCGGCCTCCACTCCTTCAGGTTGTGGCTGGTGAAGGAGAAACGGAGCGCTGACGTTGCCGACAGATTGCCGCTGGCGGTGATTTCAGAACCGGGCGTTGTCAGGTGAAGCTGGCTTACCTCCAGTTCATCGCGCGCTCCGCGATAGATGCCATCCATCTGCCCGTGGACGGGGATCTCGTTCGGAGCCGGTTTGAGCGGCGGCGCTACAACCAGGTTCAGTCGAGTCTCCGCGTCGTGGATCGAGCCCACCCAGGTCATTTCGACCTTGCCACTGGCGCTTCCGGAAAAGTTCAGACGATCCAACGGGAGTTTCTTTGTGCTTACCATTCCCAGGGCCGGCAACAGCGGAAAGCCCGTTAATTGCAGGCGCACCGAGCCGCGCTGAAGACTGCCCGGAGGGAGGGGTCCGGTCCCCTGCCGCCGCGCTGCGGACGGTGAGAGCGAACTTTGCCAGTTGGCCACATCGACATCGCCCGCCAGGTCGCCGCCGAACAGGTTGGCCTTGATCGAGGAAACGCGGAAACGCTCCGGGGTGATGGAAAACCCCGCGTTGATGCGGCCATTCCGCATTGACAGCTTCCCGTTCGCCCATTCGATGTCTTTGCCCTGCAGCGCTCCCTGGGTGGAAAAAGTCCGCAGGTTCCAGGAGCCTTTGCCCTCGAACTGGACCGTACCCTTGCGAACTTGCGCGGGTCGAACCAGGAATGCGAACTCGCCGAGATCCGCGAGGCCA
>JBGPFV010000012.1:0-18491 GCA_041483535.1 Terriglobia bacterium
GCCGCCGCTCAGGACACCGTCTGGAAAGGAATCTTTCTACTGGCGATTTACTCGGCCGGATTGGCCGTGCCTTTCCTGGTGACTTCGCTGGGCATCGAGCGCTTTCTAAAGTTTTACAACCGCTTCAAATTCCACATGCACGCCGTGGAAGTGGCGAGCGGAGCCTTGCTGATCGGATTGGGCATCCTGCTGGTAATGGGCCGCTTCGCGCTCATCTCCGGCTATTTTTCGTTTTTGAATCGCTTTGCGCTGTAGGCAAGCGCTGCTGATTTCCTGTAGAGACGGGGCTTGCCCCGTCTCACTCTGCGGCGGCGGGAGACGGGGCGAGCCCCGTCTCTACACGTGGGTTCTTAGTGCGACGCGCCGTCGGTCGCCAGAAATTCGAGGTTACCCGTGAAAAGAAGTCCTCTGATTCCGTTCTTCATCGCCGCCATCGTCGCCGCCATGTTATTCGCAGGCATTCACCTAGCCCGCAACAATCGCGCGAACGGTCCCGGTAAGGGACAGCTCATCGGCAACCTGGCGCCCGACTTCGAACTGCCGGCACTCGATGGCAAGAACCTCAAGCTCTCCGACCTGCGCGGCAAAGCCGTTCTGCTTAATTTCTGGGCGACGTATTGCGGTCCCTGCAAAATCGAGATGCCGTGGTTTGTCGAGTTGCAAAAAGAATACGGCCCGCAAGGCTTCCAGGTCGTCGGCGTAGCTATGGACGACGCCAGCACCGAAGACATCGCTAAATTCACGAAGGAAATGGGCGTCAACTACACCATCCTGCTCGGCAAAGAATCGGTGGGCGAGAGCTACGGGGGTGTCAGCGTGCTGCCGACCACGTTCTTCCTGGATCGCGACGGCAAGCTCATCGCCCGCGAATTCGGCCTGCAGAGCCGCAGCGTCTTCGTCGACCACATCAAGAAGGCGCTGAGCCAGGGCCAGGCGGTACAGGCTCGGAGGTAACTACGAAGCGGACCGAACCTGGGGTACTCTAGCGGGGTGCGGAGATACTTGGGCTTCGTATCAGGGCATCACTGCAGCGATGCCGTAACCTTCAGGATCAGATGCTCCTTTAGGGGCTGGAGGTCGGCATCTGCTTCTTTTGAATTGGGGCAGCCAATGAAAATACTTCTCACGAGCGCGCTTCTCGTACTTTCCGCGTGGGCTTGGGCGCAGGACGAACTCGGCCCCAAAGGTCCTGTGGTCAAGATGGCCCCCGCTCCAGTTGTGACCGTCATGCAAGGCAAATCGATTACCGTCCCGCTCGCGTTCCGCGTTTCGAGCGGTTACCACATCAATTCCAACAAGCCCAAGTCGGAGTTTCTGATCCCGACCGTGCTCAAGGTGGAACCCGCCACCGACATCGTCATCAGCAGAACCACCTACCCCGACGGCCGGGATATGAGTTTCGCTTTCGCTCCCGACGAAAAGCTCAATGTCTACACCGGAGATTTCAAAGTGGATGTGCTGGTGCGTCCCCTGCATGCCGCGCAAACCGGTAAGTATGTAGTCCGCGGAATTCTGAAATACCAGGCCTGCGATAACGCGGCCTGCTTTCCGCCAAAACAGTTACCGGTCAGCTTTGATGTGCGGATCGCAAAGGCTCCGCCGGCGCCACGCAAGAACCCCGCCCAGAGCCCGCACGCGCACCACTAAGGCCGGCGCGCTTTTTTCGGTGGCCTCTTCAGGCCCGCTCCCTAAAGCACAACCGACCGCACCTGATCCAGTTGATGGGTCAGCGTGTCGATTCGCGCCTGGAGCAGGTTGCGAATGGAAAGCATCCCCAGCAACTGCCCGTTATCGTCGACGATCGGCAGGTGCCGGTAGTGGCGCTCCACCATGGTGGCCAGCGCTTCGCCCGCAGTAGTGGCCCGGGTCGCCATCTCGACGGGCGCCGTCATGACTTCGCGAACCGAAACCTTCCGCGGGTCGTGTTCGCCCAGCGACATCCGAAGCAGCACATCTCGTTCGGTAAAAATTCCAGCGACGCGGCGGTCTTCGTCAATCACGGCAACCGCTCCCACCCGTCGATCGAGCATCGTCCGGATCGCCCGCTCAACGGTCGATTCCAGCGGAACCGTAGCCGCTTCCCAATCGCACATTTCCAGGATGTTCATTCACCCACCTCTTCGGCCCCGCCTGGTTCTATAGTCCTTAGTCCTTCAGGGCTTCACTTCAATCCAAGGTCGTTCCTGAATACCTTGCCATCCTTCATCACAAAGCCGACGTTCTCAAGAATTTTGACGTTCGCCAAAGGGTCGCCCGCAACCGCAACCAGGTCGGCATAGGCGCCCGGCGCGATCACACCGAGTCGTCCTTTCATCTCCAGCAATTCCGCGGCCCGCGAAGTCGCGCTCTGGATCGCCTGCATCGGGGTCATGCCCAGTTCGACCATGCGCGGAAACTCTTGCGCGATGGGCTCGGACCACGGCATTCCCCCAATGTCAGTCCCGAAAGCAATCTTGACGCCCGCCTTCAGCGCCTTGCGAAAGGACTCTTCATGCACGGCAGCGCGCTTGCGGTCGCGCTGGCCTGCCGGAGTGCCGGCCGGCGCCCAGTCTTCGTAGTAAGGACTTAGAGTGGCGCACAGCCATGTGCCCTGCCGGACCATCTGCGCGATCTGCGCGTCGGTCAGCGCCAGCCCGTGCTCGATCGAATCGCAACCGCCGTCCAGCGCGCGCTGCAAGCCTTCTCCGCCGTAAGCATGGCAGGCCACCTTCTTCCCCCAGCCGTGCGTCTCGTCCACAATCGCGCGCAGCTCTTCGACCGTCAGCGTCGGCTGCGATACCAGGTCGCCGCCCTTTCCGACCCACGACCGATGCGTCATATAGACCTTGATCCAGTCGGCGCCGTGGTCGAGTTGCTCGCGCGCGGCCTTGCGCGCTTGGACCGGTCCGTCAATGATCTGCACCCCCTTGGGCACTTCGATCTCTGGGGCGTAACCCTCGAGCGGATACCCTCCGGTCGTAGAGATCGCGCGCGTCGAAACAAACAGCCGCGGACCAGGAATGTATCCGCCTTCAATCGCCTGTTTGATGCCCACATCGCCGTAGCCCGCGCCTTCGGTTTCCATGTCACGCAAGGTGGTGAAGCCCTGTTCGAGCGCGCGCCGCACCGAGACCGTCGCGCGCGCCGCGCGGAATGCCAGCGGATACTTGAGCAGCTGAATGTCGTATCCGCCCTCGGCGGGGTCCTCGCCCTGCAGAAAGATGTGAGTGTGGGCGTCAATCAGCCCGGGGAGCACCGTGGCCTGCGAGAGATCGATGAAAGTAGCGCCCGCCGGCAAGTTCGATGGAACGCCCGCCGGTCCCGCGTCGGCGACGCCGGTGATCACATTTCCGCGAATGGTGACGATCTGGTCGCGGCGAGCCGAACCCGACACGCCATCAATCAGCACTCCCGCCCGAATTACCGTTACCGGCGCGACCGGGGGCACGGTTTGCTGAGCCCAACTCGCGGAAATCAGCCCCAGCACAGTCAGGAGAACAGTCGGCAGAATAGTCCAGCGTTTCACTGCAACCTCCGGAAAGGCTGGATTGTACTCCTTGCGGCAATTGTCATCTGGCAATAATTCCGCGAAGATTCTTGCCGCCGATTTCCGACGGAAGGTCAGGCAGGAGGGCTAACCCGGCGCGGGATGCGAAGAACGAATCCAGTAGGACCAACGTCGCCGTTGCCGAACACCAGCGATGCTCCGGCGTTTTCGAGCACGCGGCGGGCGATCGCGATCCTCACCCGGCGTAACGTCGAGAGCGACGCTGAGGTTGCCCCCACCGGATCGCGATGCGTCGGGGAGGTGGTTGCGCTCTGCTCCATCTCCTGAAGAGTCGGCTCGTGAAAATTCGGCCCGAGACCACTCGGCTCGCCAGAACCGCGTTCGCTTTCCACCCGCAACACCGCTCCCGCCGGGTCTTCTCCCAGTAGTAGCCAAACTCTACTGCCCGCCGGTTGCGCGTCAACCATCGTCGCAATCAAGTATTGCAAAGCCAGCCGCAGCCGCGACTCCGGCACCGGCATCGCCGCCCTACATGTGCCCACCAGGCGTAACCGTATGCCGCGCACCGCCGCGATTGAAGATAGCGCTTCGATCACACTCCGCAGGACCGGCGCCAGCGCGTTCGAACAAAGTTCCGGCCCGGGCTGCTCGGCATCCAGATACTCCCGCATCAACTGGATCATGGCAATGACTTTTTCCGTCTGTTGCAGCGCTACCGCAACACTCTCTTGCTGCCGCTCCGCGACTTCCTCGGGCGAGAGTTCGAGAGAGAGTTCGAGCGAGCAGCGCAAACTGGTAAGCGGCTGGCTTAACGAGTGCAGCAATTCGCCGAGCACGTCCGGACCTCGCGGCAGCCTTGGAAAAGAAGGCGAGCTCGTGCTCATGCCGATGCCCCTTCCGGACTGATCTGATACCCCACCCCGCGAACCGTGTGAATCAAAGAGGGCGAAAAGCCGTCGTCCACCTTGCGCCGCAGATAGTTGATGTAAACATCCACCACATTCGTTGTGGAATCAAAGGTCAGGTTCCAGACGTGTTCGATGATCATCGCCCGCGTCAGCCGGCGCCCGGCATTGCGCATAAGGTACTCGAGCAAAGCGAATTCCTTGGTCGTCAATTCAATGTGCCGGCCGGCGCGCTCCACTTTGCGTTCCACGCGATCCAAACAAAGATCGCGCACGGTAAGAACCGATTCCGATGGCAGGTGGCTGCGCCGCAACAACGCCCGCGCCCGCGCCGACAATTCGAGATACGAAAAAGGTTTCACCAGGTAGTCGTCCGCACCCGAATCCAGGCACTGCACTCGATCTTCGATCCGGCTGCGCGCGGTGAGAATCATCACCGGCAAATTCGCTTTACGCTGCCGCAAACTCTTCAGAATCGACAACCCGTCAACCCCGGGCAGGTTCAGGTCAAGAACCACAAGGTCGTAGTCAACCTCCATCGCCATCGACCGGCCCTGGGTCCCTTCATTGGATACATCCACCACGTGATGCTCCGCTTCCAGTCCTTTCCGGATAAAGCTGGCGAGCGCAGCATCGTCTTCCACAATAAGAATTCTCATGAGTTTCATCTAAGGGGAGTGACTGTGAACCGATTCTCATTCTCGACTTAGTCACACCAGCGCACAAGATAACCTGGCCGTACAAAAGGACGTGCTTCCGGAGAAGGACCCAACACTCACGCACACTCTTTGGAGGCTCTAAACAAAACCTCAACAACCCGGCGCGGGCTCCACAAACGCGTGGTCGGGCTTGACAATCCTCTGCGAAGGTATACACTTCCTACCCGAACCGACGCCCGATTCCTCCCGTGGAATGCAGTCTGACTGAATTGGTCCTCGTGCCCAGTTCAGTCCAAAAATGGCGTTCCGATATGGCAGCTCAGCGAAGTTCAATTGTGACTTGTGTCTTGGCTCTTCTAGGGGCCATTAGTCTGTTGGGTTGCGGTGGGGGCGGCTCTGCAGGTCCTCCGCCGAATCTCGTTCCGACTATTGCGGCGCTGTCTCCGAACAGCAGCCAGCAGGGAGGACCAGCCCTTACTCTGAGCGTGGTTGGCTCAAACTTCATCTCTGGTTCCAGCGTGCAGTGGAACGCCATCAGCCTGCCGACCACGGTTGTCACCGGTTCCCTGCTCACTGCCAACGTTCCTGCGAGTGCTGTCGCCGCAGCCGGACCGGACGTCGTTACCGTCGTTAACCCTGCCCCGGGCGGCGGCACTTCCAACTCGATGAACTTCGCGGTCCCGTGCGTGATCGCCCCGCCCACAACCGCTTCAACACAGACCCGCGCTCGCGTCGGCGCCTACTATTTCGACGGCTGGTCCGGTCCTCTGACCAACTATCACTTCAAAGGATTGCCCTTCGGCTCCTATCAGGATCGCCAACCCTTCTCCGGCTGGCAGGACGATTCGACGTGCGCCGTGGAGCAGCAACTAGCCTCGGCGCACAACTTCGGTATCGATTTCTTCGTCTTCGACTGGTATTTCAATGTCCAAGTCAACGACCCCGGCGAGAATCTCAACTCCGCTCTTCAGATTACCCATGCGCTGCCCGACCGTCACGGTATGCAATACGCCATCCTCTATGTGGACGGGGACCCGTTTACCGTTGGGCCGACCGACTATACCTCCGCTGTGAACGAGTGGATGACCTACATGACGGACCCGGATTACGCGCGCGTCAATGGCCAACCCGTATTCTTCGTTCTCAATGTGGGAACACCCGACGCAGCCGGCGTAATCCAACAACTGCGCGCGACCGCCCTGACGCAGGGTCTCCCCGGGGTCTACGTCGTAGGCGGCTTCGGGACGCCTGACGGCACGATGGGGCAGCATTCATTGTCCCAAGGTTTTTCCCTTGCGCAAGCCGATGGCTATGATGCGATAGGTTTCTACAACTATCCTTATGCGCCTCCGCCGGTGAACGGAATGCTCCCGTTCTCTACTCTTTCCAATGCCGGGCACTGGACCTGGAATGAAGCAACCCTGAGTAGTCCGCTCCCATTCATTCCGACCGCCATGGCCGGCTGGGATCCGCGCCCGTGGGGCGAAACAGAGCCAAACACAGGGGACTTGATGTGGTATAGCCGAGCACCCCAGGACGTGGCCACACTCGCCCAGGATGCCATTACGTGGGCGGAGTCCAATCCACAACTTCGGCCCGAACCCGCACCCACGCCTCCCCTTGTGCTGATCGAAGCCTGGAACGAATTCGGGGAGGGGAGTCACTTGGTGCCGAACACAGGCGACGGGACCAGCTATGGCGATGCCCTCGCGACGATGTTGCTGTCGCCATAGCTCGGGCGATCTCCGTTGGAACTCCCCGAACCCCTCACGGGAGCCGCCTTCAATCTGCGGGCACCGGTTTTGTTAAACCTTCTTCGGGGCTGGCCATCGAAAATCGACTTTCCCCAGCAGCCTCTTCACGCACGCCGGAAGCGCCTCTACGTAAGTGCGCCTTCATTTCTACGCGCCCAGCGCCGACTGAATCGACTCGACGATCGCTTCCGCATGCCGATCGATCTGCTCCTTCGACTCCGCTTCAATCATCACCCGCGCCAGCGCTTCCGTGCCGGAGTAACGTACGACCACCCGGCCATTGCCGTCGAGTTCCCGCTCTGCCGCTGCAATCGCCGCGTGCACCGCAGGAATCTGCGCAAAGGGAGTTTTATTCCGCACGCGCACATTCCGAATCGTCTGCGGAAATACTTTCAGATCGCTCACCAGATCGGCCAGCGGCTTGCCCGTCCGAACCATGATCGCGAGCACCCGGAGTGCGGTCAGCAGCCCGTCGCCGGTGGTCGCTTCGCCATCGCGAAACAGGATGTGTCCCGACTGTTCGCCGCCCAGAGTAGCGCCCACGCGCTGCATTTCTTCGAGCACATACTTATCGCCGACATTGGCACGCAGCATTTGAATGCCCGATCGCTTGAGCGCCAACTCCAAGCCCATATTCGACATGGTCGTCGCCACTACGGTGGCATTGGCGAGCGCGCCGCGCGACTGCATTTCACGCGCCGCCACGAGCAGTACGGCATCCCCGTTTACCACCCGCCCCTGGGCATCGCAAAACAGCGCGCGGTCCGCATCGCCATCGAAAGTGATGCCCACATCGAAACGTCCCTGGTTTTCCGTGGCAAGGTTGCTGGCGACAAATCGCGCCACCTTTTCCGGATGCAGCGCACCGCAATTCTCGTTGATGTTCTGGCCGTCGGGAGCGGAGTGCAGAAAGGTGGTGTTGATTTTGAGCGCGCGGAACAATTCGGGAGCTTCCGCAGTCGCCGCGCCATTGGCGCAGTCGACCGCCACGCGCAGCCGCGTCAAGTCCGCCGAAACGCCGCTCGCGAGCCAGCGAACGTAAGCCTGACGCAGACATTCTTCGCCGGGAACGCTCGAAACCTCGGCAGCGGAATCCGGCGCCGGAACCGCATCGGAATCGAGCAGCGCAAAAATTTCTTTCTCAATGGCCAGTTCGCGCGCGTCCGGCAGTTTGTAGCCATCGCCGGAGAAAATCTTGATCCCGTTATCCGTCCACGGATTGTGCGAAGCCGAAATCACGATCCCGGCATCGAACCCCTGCGAGCGTGCCAGGAATGCGACGCCCGGTGTGGTGATCACGCCAGCGCTGCGCGCTTCCACGCCCACCGACGACAGCCCCTGCAGAAAACGGTCGGCAATCCATCGACTGGAGACGCGCGTGTCCTGTCCAATCACCACCCGCGGCTTGGACTTCCCGCGCACCAGATCGTGCCCCAGCGCCCGTCCAATCCAATAAACGCCGTCGCGCGTCAGCGGGAACTCCCCCGCGACGCCGCGAATACCGTCAGTACCGAAGAGCTGTCTGGTTTGCGTCATGCAAGGACCAAGGCGCGGGGAAGAAAAACCGTGCCTTATTTTTTATTTTTTCTCGCCTCCCGCGACTTCCATGATAACGGTCACGCGAATCGGGGTGGGGTGCACAACTTGGATCAGAGGATCGGGGACATAGGCCTGCGTCACAAAAGTAGCCCGCGTCATGACTCCGCTGGCGTCTACCGGATCCGTGGTGGCGGCCTCCACCCTGTCGACGTGGCCGCGAGGTCCGATAATCGGGATATTCGGCGGGTCGGCAATTACCTGCGCCACGCGCATGCCGCTCGCAAAAGTTCCGGTCACACGCGGCCGAACCTCTACAACGCGGGTCGCACGATTGTCGAAGGAGAGGTGAAATTGACCCGGTATAATCTGCACCACTTTCAGATCCTGCGGCACATGAATTTGCTGTCCGGTCAAATCGAAAGTCCGTTCCCCAGGCCGGACACCGGTCAGATCAATCTCAGCCCTCACATCCGCAACCCCCACGCGATGAATCACGCGCTCCGGCCCTCGTACCCGGATCTGCGCTTCGGTGAAGCTGGCGGAATCGATCTCCAGAGTATCGGGAAGATTACGGAACTCGATCGGCACTTTCATTTCGATTTCGGCGATGGGATCGCGCGCCACCACCAGCCACAGGCCGATGGCGAGGAACAGGGAAACGATCTTGAGTCCGATATGGTGAACGAAAATACGCTGAAAAAGGCTGCGCTGCACAAAGCCCGGCATGGTCAGTCGTCCCTTCCTGCATCCTGCCGGCGCGAGAGTTGCGAACTGGGCGGCTCCTCTTCGATAAAGCTTTCCTCTATCGGACTCGGCAGCGACGGCGCGGGCGCGTAACGGCGCAGCAGATAGCTCAGCCGCTCCCGCAGACGCTCCACCGTCAACTCGCGCTCGATGCTCCCCCCGACCGCCATGCTGATCGTGCCCGTCTCTTCGGAAATGATGACGGCGACGGCGTCGGTTTCTTCCGTGATCCCGATCCCGGCGCGATGGCGCGTGCCCAGTTGGGTGGAAAGCACGGGGTTCATCGACAGCGGCAGGAAGCAGGCGGCGGCTGCGATGCGGTCCCGTTGCACAATTACGGCGCCGTCATGCAAGGGGGCGCTCGGTCGAAACACCGTAGCCAGCAGGTCGTACGACAGCCTGGCGTCGAGCGCCACCCCGCTTTCGATGTAGGTGCGAAGCCCAATCTCGCGCTCGATCACGATCAGCGCGCCCGTCTGATTTTGCGAAAAAAGATTGGCCGCCAAAACAATGTCGTCGTAAACGTCGGCCACCGAACTCGAAGACCGCATCAGCGAAACGCGGCTTCCAAGGTTGGCCAGTGCGTGCCGGATCTCCGCTTGGAAGACGACGATCAGCGCAAAAACAACAAACGGCAGCAGCGTGCTGAGCAGCCAGTTCAGGGTCCGCAACTCTCCCAGCCGCGCGAAATAAAAGGCCAGCCCCAGCGTCGCCACGCCAACCAGCATCGGCGCCGCCCGCGTCCCCCGCACCAGCGACAGAAACTGGTAGATCAGGATCGCAACCAGCACGACGTCCAGAATGGAAATGACCGAGATGTGCGACCAGATCAGCGACAGCGTCACGTCACCCTCATGTCGATCGTTGAGTCGAAAGGTGAATTGGCCTTCATTCTAATGCAGCGCGCCTAATGCAGATCGCCGGATTCCGGTTCGCCGGGCTCGCTGGCGGTCACGCGGGCGCGGACTCGTCCCCGAGCCAGGCGCGCCGACAGCTCATCTCCAGCTTCGAGTCGCGCCGCATCTTTCACCAGCCGGCCTTGCGCATCGAACACCAGCGCGTATCCCCGATTCAGAATTGCCACCGGCGAAAGCGCCTCCAGGCTTGCAGCGCGGCGATCCAGCGCCCCGCGGCTCTCCAGTAAACGCGTGCGCGTGGCGGCGGCCAGGTTCGCAACTTGTGCCTCCAGCCCTTGCCGCACCGCGGCCAGACGGCGTCGCACGTCATAGTGACGCACCGCCGAGGAGACATTTTCCAAGCGCCGATGACAGCGCTCCAAGAGCTGCCGTTCCGCCTTTTCCAACCGGAAGCGCTGTTCATCCAGCTTCTGTTGCCGCCGGTGGATACCGTCCATCATGCGCGCGAACGCTCCGTGCTGCGCCCGCTCGGTCAGTTCCTGACGCGCCATCAGCAACCGGTAGCGCACCGCATGCTCCAGCCGCCGGTACAAGTCTTCCGCCTGCGCTTCGATTTCCTGCCGCGATCGGATCACCAGTTCCGCCGCCGCGGAAGGCGTAGGCGCCCGCAGATCGGCGACAAAATCCACGATCGTGAAATCGGTTTCGTGCCCAATCGCCGAAATCACCGGGATCTTCGAATCCGCGACCGCCCGCGCCAGACCCTCGTCATTGAAACCGGCCAGGTCTTCGGCCGAGCCTCCGCCGCGCGCAATGATGATGACCTCGACGGCGCGGTTGCCGTGCAAGTCCCGATGAAAGCATCGCAGCCCGGCCATCACCTCGCCCGGAGCCGCGTCTCCCTGCACCTGCGCCGGATAGATCAGCACATTCGCTGAGCGATGCCTGCGCGCCAGAATGTTCAGGATGTCCCGCAGCGCCGCCCCCTGCAGCGACGTGATGATGCCAATTCGCTGCGGCAACGGCGGGATCGGCTTTTTTCGCGACGCTTCAAACAATCCTTCCGCCTGCAATCTCGCCTTCAATTGTTCGAATGCCAGTTGCAGTGCACCCGCGCCCTTCGGCTCCATGAATTCGGCGGAGATTTGCAGCTCCCCGCGATCTTCGTACACGGTGATGCGCCCACGAACCGTAACGTGCAATCCGTTCTCCGGACGAAACCGCAGCAGCTTTGCCGAAGATCGAAACATCACCACGCGAATCTGAGCGGATTCTTCCTTGAGCGTGAAATACAGGTGGCCGGAATCGGGAATGCGAAGATTCGAAATTTCGCCTTCCACCCAGCAATCCGAATACTCGCGCTCGATGTGCGACCGCACCGCCGAGACCAGCGCCCGCACCGTCCAGACCCGCCGCTCCGGAGGACGAAACTGGAACCCGAGTTGGTCTGGCATCTCCATGAATGCTTAGCTATGACGCTTCAGTTTACCTTGTGGCGTAAGTCTATATTGAGATGCCCATGCGTCTGTCGATTTTCGGCTTCGTAGTGCTTTGTGGTAGTTCGGTGGCGAAGGCGTGAGTTGCGGCAGGGAGAGGGAGTTTGCTACGGATGGCGTGTGATCGCAACGATGGTGATAACGGGAGTCCGCCTCTTACCCTTGGTTTCATCGGGGCCGTAGTGCCAAAAAATGCGGTAAGCGCCGGGGGTGTTGTTTTGAGCGTACGCCTCGAACACTTTCTCGCCATTTGCACCAGCCAGGGAGGTGAACTCGTGCGTGTTAAGGCTCGGATGGTGGGGGTCTATTTCCAGGTAACTGATGGCTTTGCGAACCTGCTCGAAGATCGCGTCTTTGGACGGCGCATGTTCGAGCGCCGTGTACTGCTCGTCTGCCGTGGGCGTGAATTTGATTCTCCGTTGCACGCCTACTCCTTGGCGTGTCTGGCAAACGAGCCGCGATAAACGCTCTTCCCTTCCGCCGACTCCCTCAAACCTCGTTTCACGCTGGCGAGTGCCTGCGGGTTCTCGTAAAGCCACATTTCAGAGGCGGGAACTGCCTTTACCGGATCGAGAATGAGTTGACCGAGAGCATTCCGGTAGATGTTGTAGGCCGTGACGCCACTGCCGGCTTCTCCCAGCGACAGGCGCTTTTTGGCGTCGGGCTGCGCGAACTCTGAGATCAACCGGAAATCTGCGTTCTTGATGACGGCGGAGGTTGGCATAAGGAAAGAATAACACTGGTGGGAATCTTCGTCAAGTGGGCTACGCCCACTGTGGACGTTCGATACTCTCACTCCCCACCCGCATCCCCCACGCACCCATAACGGCCGCGAGAAAACCCACACCGTCCCTGAAAGCGATTCGAGCGAAATCCTCACTCAGGTCTTAATGTTTTCAAGCCCGGACTTCTTCGACCGCCTTGACCGGCACGATCCGCGCGACGCGAGCCATGACCTTCTTGTTCTGCTCAGACTTTTTCAGGTCGTAGGCGGCCTGCAAACGCATCCATACTTCCGGCGAGCCGCCAAACAAGCGGGCCACTTTCAGGCACATGACGGCAGACAGGGGTTTGCGCCCCGCCAGAATGCCGTGCAGCATCTGGCGCGACACGCCCAGAGCTTTGGCTGCGGCCGTCACGGACAACCCGACAGACGGCAGGATATCTTCCTTGATAATCTCGCCCGCATGGACGGGCGGCAGTCCGTTCTTTCTCTCCATAACGTCCTCCGCATACACTACCGCCTCATCCGCCCAATCACGAAGAGAACAATAGAGAGCACGACACTAATCAGAATGGAACTCGCCAGCGGAAAATAAAAAGTAGTGTTCTTGCCCCGATACAGAACGTCCCCCGGCAATCGTCCAAGCGGCAAGCCCGTCCGCCCCAGCAGCATGACGATGCCCCCCATCACCACCAGGGCCACGCCCAGCATCACCAGCATCCGTCCCATCTCCACCATGCTGCGAGTGTAACGCCGCCGATTGCTAAACCGCATTGGGGATACTTGGGGTAATCACCAGCGGTGTTAGAAAAGTCGGTTCTTCTTGAAGACCGCCGAGAAGGGAAGGAGAAAATGTTTAGGCGGTCGGAAGAAATCGTTGATGGGTCATCCCGACGCGATCAGATTCCGTGCGGCTGCTCCTCGGGAATGTCCTCGGTAACGTCCTGGCACAGCCGGGCGACGCTATTGGCAAGGTAGTTGGCCTCGACGTTGCGCTCCCGAGGGATGCGAGTAATCGCAAACTCCAGGCTCCGGGCCAGTTTGCGACAGATCCAGTGCAAAGAATACAGCCTCGGACTCCGGCAAGCATATTCGCCGCACATTTGGCGGACCACCACGTCGGAATCCGAATAAACATGAAGTGAATGCGCGCTCCTGGACAGGGCACACTGCAGAGCCTCCAGCAGCGCGACGTATTCGGCCACGTTGTTGTCCTGCCAGCCGATCCACTTGGCAATGCGGATGCAGCCTCCCGCAGAATCTTCGACGACGACCCCGATACCGGACGGACCAGGACTCCCATGCGAACTTCCGTCCACGTAGGCTACGAGATGGCACATGTCATTTTGTCGATTCCTGACACCACGATGCGCGAAAAGGGAGGGGCGCGCAAGAGGTTTCCTTGGTTCTTGGGGTTCGTCCGGTAAAAAGATTTCCACAGGGCAGCAAAATCGCGGCTGAGGAGAACCCTTTCCGTGTCTGCAAAAGCCTTGCCTGACGCGCCATTTGGAGCGCTTACCGATTCTTCACCAACTCTTCTATTTGCACCAAAAACGGGCGTTGACAACTTCTTAGGATGTTGTAGGCTGGACCCCGTCGATGGCTGAAAGGATTGGCTACAAAATCGTTGCCAACCCGAAGTAGGCTGGGTGATTCGTAGGGCGGGGTGACTCGCTCGACGGCCAGACCCGAAAAAACCGACGGATCTGCGAGGAGACGCCGGGGTTTGGTACTGCGAAAGCAGAAATCGCATCAGGGACCGCGACGGTGCACGTATCCACGTCGCTAACTCTCTCGCAGGAGTTGGCGGCTAGAGCGTAACCAATGTCGCGGTTCTTTTTATTTCCCCACCTTTCGTGCCCGCCGATTTGTTCCGCGTAACTCCGTCGAGAAACGATAAACTCCATCATGATGAGGCATGGGCTGTCATCATCAGCGATCTCATGATGGCTTGCCTATGAGATGAAGAGTGAGTGATGAGTTCTGAACTCTGCAGCAACCATTGAAGCATGAAGATTCTCGAAACGACCCGCCTCCTGCTGCGCGCGTTCACCCCTGAAGACGCCGATGCCCTCGCCCTGGTTCTCTCCGACCCCGAAACCATGCGCTATTACCCCGCACCCTACGATCGCGCCGGCGTCGCGCAATGGATCGAGCGCAACCGCCAACGCTACCAGGACGACGGCGTCGGCCTCTGGGCAATGGAGTTGAAGCAGGCGCAAGAATTAATCGGCGATTGCGGCATCACCCGCCAGCAGGTCGAAGGCGAGCACCTCTACGAAATCGGATACCACTTGCGCCGCGACTTCTGGGGACAGGGTCTCGCCACCGAAGCCGCCATCGCCTGCCGCGACTGGGCCTTCGCGCACCTCAAAACTAACCGCTTGATTTCCCTGATTCGCCCCGAAAATCTGCCCTCACGCCGCGTCGCCGAGCGCAACGGGATGACCATCTGGAAAGAAGTTGACTGGCGCCGCTTTCCCCACTATGTCTATTCCATTCAGAAAGCGCACTCGTCGGCACCATGACCCACCCATACCAAAACATGCTCGTGTGGTGACGGGGCAAAGCCCCGTCTGGGCGGGGCAAAGCCCCGCCACCACACACAAACGCTCAGCCTGTTGCGCCTTGGGGAAATCCGGCTTCAGAGAGTCGCAAGAAAGGTACCCAGCATCCAGACAAACGGCAAACCGAGACCTACAATGATTCGCCAAGGATCGAGCGCGCCGCCGGGCACTGGCCGCCCTCTTACCGCAATCGTTCCACCGGCGTAGTCGTGAACCGCCTTCCGTTCCCGCGTGAGGGCAATCGTGAGGATGCTGATTAGGGATACCCAGAACCAATTCGAGATCCATTTGATAATCCAGCGGCCGGATGCCCGGGCGAGACTGATCCGTCGCCCGCCATCGTCTGCGATGTAGAAGTTCAACAAGCGCTTTCCAAACGTCGCCTGCCAGGCAGATGCTTCGCAGAGGACAAAGTAAAACGGCCCGGTCGAGACAACGAAAGTAATTACAACGAGCATCTTGGCAATAGGTCCGAGGGCGAACCATACTTCCTGCGGAGTCACGTCGGCCACGTGTGGCACCCAGAGTCCGACAGCACGAAGAACCCGCAGGCAGACAGCCACCAAGAGAATCATCGATGTCATGACCGCTAGGTCAAGCAAAAACGCAGCCAACCTGCGACCGAGGCTTGCGTACACTACATCATCATGACCGGTCATCAAAGCGCGCTCCTCCTGCGGGAACCGCAAAACTAAATGCTTCTCTGCGCGCGGTACTGTCGGCAATCCGGTAATGCGGCCGCTACACCAAATCCTCCACCTTCAACTCTCCCGCTCCGCCCTTCCACGCCTTGCGAAACTCCTGTTCCACAAACCAGGCATCGGAATTTCGATCCTGCGCCTTCAGCGCCCGATGCAGACCGAACAACGACCGCGGATTCCGAAGGTTCCGGGCCAGGTCATCGCGGAACACCTGCTCCGCGCCTTTAGCATCTCCGCTCATCAACAACACTCCGCCGAGCGACTCGCGCACCGGGAAAAACCAATCCGGAGGCTCTCCATACAGCAGCGTGTCCTGTAACGCCACGCCGTCACGCAGCATGCTCGCCGCCGCGGCGTTATCTTTTTTCGCCAGCGCCACCTGCGCCCCAAGAACATCCTCCGCAATCTTCAGAATGTCCTTGGTCTTGTTGTTAATCGGAGCATTGAAAATCGCATCCGGCGGCGTCGCTTTCTCGGCCTCGGCCACTATTTTGTATTCCGCTTCCGCGCCGCTGGTCTTACCTTTTCCCGCCAGCGCCATCCCGCGCGCAAAATGCCAGAAGCCCACCGTAGCCTTCATTTCCGCATTCGGCTCTTTCATCGCCAGAATTGCGTCCCACTTGTGGAAACGCACATCCACAGCCATGGGAATCGTCATAAAGCCCTCGAGCATGGGCATGTCCTTCACCGCCGGTCCCACATGCGCCGCGAGCATTTCCGCTGCCTTGTGCGCTTCCGCGTAGTCTCCCGTCATGGCCGAGCACATGGCGATGAAATGCAGATTGTGGCTGTAGTACATCATCGGGTAGATGCCTTGCGCACCGCTGCTCTCGAGGTACGCGCGATCGGCCGCCGCCGCTTCTTGGTTGGCTTTCACCGCCGCCGCGTAATCTCCCGTGCGGATGTAAACGTGCGCCGGCATGTGCACGATGTGTCCCGCAGCCGGAGCCAGCGAAGCCAGTCGATTCGCCGCAGCCAAAGCCCGTTCCGGAGAGTTCGACGCTTCCACCGTGTGAATGTAGTAATGGAGCGCGCCGAGATGGTTGGGATCGCGCTTGATCACCGACTCCAGGGTCGCGACAATCTCCTCCGTGCCCTCCTCGGGCGTCCCGTCACCATGCCACAGGCCCCACGGATGAAGGTTCATCCCCGATTCCGCGAACAACGTCGCCGCATCAAGATCGTCGGGGTTGTTCTTTACCACTTCCCGCATGGCGTCACGATAATCTTCCGCCGCCTTCCGCCGATCCGACTTCGGGTCCGCGGGAAAGCGTTTCGCCATCGCCAAAATGTAGCCGCGTTCGGCGTCGGAGGCATTGCCACTCAGGTCCACCGCCTTCTGGATCGCCTGGTGCGCCTGCTGGAAGCGGCCCTCACTCGCCGGATCGTTGTAGTTTGGTCCCACCGCCTCCGCCAGCCCCCAGTACGCCATGGCCAGCTTCGGGTCCAGTTCCGCCGCTTTCTGGAAGGAGCGCGCCGCTTCGTCGTGGTTGAATGCGTAAATCAGGCGCAGTCCCTGATCGAAGAATTCCTGCGCGTTTGCGTTTTTGGTTGAAACCGGATGATGCAAGTCACCGAGGCCCATCATCATGGTGGCCGGCTTCGAGCCTCCCATGGCGTGATCCTGAGCGGCAGCCATGATTGTGAAACTAAGACTAAGAAAAACCGTGAGACGCAGCGAGAGACGAGCAGCCGTCAGCAGTTTCATGCAGACCTCCTGAAAATGTACCACCGGACATCAATTGTGATTAAAAGGAACACCCCAAGACTTGCGGGCAAGCATAGTGCAGACTTGGCCTCGGAAGCAACCTCTTGCCAAGCTCGGCACGTGGAAGTGGGGCCTGCGCTAAACTCAAAGCAGAGCTAGCCGACGCATGCGCCAAGCCACCATTCTGTTCAATCCCAACTCTGGCCGCCCCCGGCGCGACCGGGAACTGAACCATGCCATTGGCATCCTGCAGTCGGCCGGCGTTCACACCGAACTTACGGTCTGCCGCTCCAGCCAGGAAGCGACCGACAACGCCCGCTGTGCCGTGGCCGCCGGCAGTGACACGGTCTTTGCCTGCGGGGGCGATGGCACGATCCACGATGTGCTTCAGGGATTGGCCGGTACGCCCGTCGCGCTCGCCATTCTTCCCTTCGGCACCGCTAACGCTCTTGCCCACGACCTGGGAATCTCGCTCCGACCCACCGCTGCGGCTCAAGTTGCCGTCGAGGGCAAGGTCCGCCGCATTCCTCTCGGCCGGGTCGAGTTCGAGGATTTCACCGGGAAGTCTTCAGCCCACTACTTCACCGTTGCCGCCGGCATCGGCGTGGACGCGCACCTGTTCTACGAACTGACAGCAGAACTCAAGAAGCGATCGGGCATGACGGCCTACTACCTCAAAGCCTGGCAATTGTGGGCGACGCATCGCATGCGCCGGTTCGAGGTCGAGTATTCCAGCGGTAGCGGTCTCGGTCAGCGTGCCTTGCTGACGGAACTGCTGGCGGTACGAATCCGTTTCTTCGGAAACATCCTGCGCGAACTGGTTCCCGGAGCATCGCTCGACCGCGGCGATCTGCGGGCCGTCATGTGCCGCACCGCCAGCCGCAATGCCTACCTCCAGTACGTGGCTGGGGCGCTGCTCGGCCGCCAATGGAATATCGACGGCATCGACCTGGTCAGCTGCTCGGAAGTCGTCTGCCGCCTGCCGGAGGAAAGCAATGGCGAGGTTCGTAATGACGACCGCGTCTATGTCGAGGCCGATGGCGAACTGCTGGGCCGCCTGCCCGCGCGCATGACCATGGTTCCCGACGCCCTGTCGTTGGTGGTACCGGCATGACGGTGCAGTAGAGACGGGGCTTGCCCCGTCTCGGCAGCGCAATACACACTTAGCCAAGTGAGCCCGCGGAACCCGACACCCTCATTCATCTTCCTTCTGCCTAGCGCTATGTTATAAATCTCGCACATGCCGAGCTCTCGCCAAGGGTCGATTCGCCTGTTTCAGTTTAAGGGGATCGATGTCTTCTTGCATTGGTCCTGGTTTCTGGTGGCGGCGTATGAAATCCAGAGCCGTAA
>JBGPFV010000013.1:0-18005 GCA_041483535.1 Terriglobia bacterium
AAACGGGCGATCACGAGCGCGGTCCTGATTCCGAGATGCCGCGGCACGGAGTGCAAATCGTGACCGCGGTCGTAGTCATGATCCTGGCAGGCGTAGATCACGTCGAATCCGCCAACCCAAAACGTAACAGCCCCCGTCAGCAGCAGGATGCGCGGATCGAGGGACCCGCGAACCGCGATCCACGCGGCCGCCGGCGCAATCCCCAGGGCAAACCCGAGAAACAGATGCGACCAGCGCGTGAATCGCTTGCTGTAGGAATAGAGAAGAATCGCGGCCAGCGCCACCGGCGAAAGCAGCAGCGTCAGGCGGTTCAACTGAGAAGCGGCGAGAACAAAAATTCCGCACGAGACCCACACGAATGCACTCACGAACGCCGGCGTCAACTCTCCGACCGGCAGGGCGCGCGTTGCGGTGCGCGGATTGGCAGCGTCAATCGAAGCGTCGGCCAGGCGATTGAAGGCCATGGCGGCGGAGCGCGCCGAGACCATGGCGACGACGATCCACGCCAATTGGTGCCACGCCGGCCAGCCACTGGCGGCCAGCATGGCTCCGCAGAGCGCAAACGGCAGCGCGAAGATCGAATGCTCCCACTTGATCATCTCCAGCGTGATCTTAAGATTTCGGAGAAAAGCCACAGGACATTGTAAAGCAGTGGATGTGGTGGAGCGCCGGGCGTCCTCGCCCGGCCCCCGCAGGCATCCCTCTGGCCGGGCGGGGACGCCCGGCGCTCCACTGAATGATTCGTCAGGCGATCGCACTACTAGCCACTGTCCACTGTTCCTTCCACCAGCGGCACGAACCGGCAGCCTTCGAGAATCTTTACCGTGGGCCGCCCGCCGACTTTGCGTACCAATTGCAATTCCTGACTCGAGGGCGGGCCGATCGGCACCATCATGCGTCCGCCTTCGCGCAACTGAGCGAACAGAGCGTGCGGCATTTCCGGGGTTGCGGCGGAAACGAGAATGGCGTCGAACGGCGCGTACTCGGGCCAACCCTGACTGCCGTCGCCGACTTTGATCTTCACGTTCCGATACTCCAACCGCTGCAGCGTAGTTTCCGCCAAGACCGCCAGGGGCTCAAGGCGCTCCACCGAATACACCTCGGCGCAAAGCAGCGAAAGCAATGCCGTCACGTAGCCGGAACCGGTGCCGACTTCGAGGACACGCTCACCGGATTGATCACCGGCTTGAAAAGCGAGGTGTTCGAGCATCGCGGCCACGATGTAAGGCTGCGAAATGGTTTGTCCCTCGCCGATGGGCAGCGGGTGATCTTCGTAGGCGTCCGGCCGGAGAGACTCGGGGACAAACTCGTGTCGCGGCACTTTGCGCATGGCGTCGAGGACGTGTACATCGCGAATGCCACGATCGGCGAGTTGCGCGCGGACCATGGCTTCGCGCTGTTGCCGACGCGAATCGCGTTGGAAAGGGAAGCCCATGGCTTCTGTGCCGCGGACAATCGGCCCGGTATCTCCTGTAGAGACGCGGCTTGCCGCGTCTCCCGCCGTGCGCAAAAAAGACGGGGCAAGCCCCGTCTCTACATGGCGTACCTTCAATACGGCCCGATGATTCCACCAATATTTCGCGCAGCAGGCGCTTCCGGCCGCGCTTTCTTTTCCTGCGCTTCGATCATGTCGAGATACTTGTAGGCCGAGCCTGTATTGAAGAGCACGACCTGGTCTTCGGCGCGGAAGAAGCCGCTGGCCCGCAGCTTCCGATAGGCAACCAGTGATGCGGCTCCTTCGGGCGCGGCGAATACGCCTTCCACGCTCGCCCAGTGCCGCGTGGCGGCGAGGATTTCGTCGTCGGTCGCGGCGACCGCGGTGCCGTGGCTTTTTCTGAGTATCTCGAGAATCAAGTAGTCACCATAGGCTTTGGGCACGCGCAGGCCGGCGGCAAAGGTCGCGGCGCCCGCCCACATTTCGGAAGCGCTCTTCCCTGCTTCCCACGCCCTCACAATCGGCGCGCAGCCGGCGGCCTGCACGGTAATCATTTTCGGGCGCTGGGAGCCGATCCAGCCCAACTCCTCCATCTCATCGAAGGCCTTCCACATGCCGATCATGCCTACGCCGCCGCCGGTTGGATAGATGATGCCTTGCGGCACTTTCCAGTTCAATTGTTCGGCAACCTCGTAGCCCATCGTCTTCTTGCCTTCGACGCGGAACGGCTCTTTGAGGGTCGAAACATCGAACCATCCTTCTTTATTCGCGCGTTCGGCGACCATGCGGGCGCAGTCGCTGATCAGGCCGTCGACCAGCGTGACGTGCGCGCCGTAGTAGTCGGATTCCATGCGGTTCGCCATGGGCACATCTTTCGGCATGAAAATGTAGGCTTCAATGCCCGCCGCTGCCGCATACGCCGCCAGCGCGCCTCCGGCGTTTCCGGCGGAAGGAACGGCCAACTTCTTCAGACCGTAGTGTCGCGCCATGGTTACCGCCGCCGACATGCCGCGCGCTTTGAACGATCCGGTTGGATTCAGGCCTTCGTCTTTGATGTAGACGTTCGGATACTCGCGACTGGAAAGCATGGGCGTGAATCCCTCGCCCAGCGTGACGGGCTTGGCGTCCGGCAAAACTCCGGCGTAACGCCACATGCTGGCCACACTGCCTAACAAATCTTCGGGGCGCAACTTCCCTTTCAGGCTGGCGAGATCGTAGCGGACGAAAAGCACGCCGCCGTCTTTGGGGCAGATATTTTGCGGGCGGTCAGCGGGGAGATGCTCTCCACAGCGGGTGCATTCGAGGTACGCGATTCGCATCGGTGGAAGGATAGCATTTCGGCTGTTAGCTGTGGCTCTTGGCCGTCCCCCAGCCTTGAGCGGAAGGTTGGAATTCAACGTGCGCGCCGGCTGAGGATGGTTGGCGTAAACAGATTACGCCAACCATCGCCGCCTCCCACGGTGGCCTCGCGAGTCCGAGCAGCCGAGCCCAGGGGAAAACGGGTGTACAATGTTGCCCGGTTTTGAGGTCAAGAAGGAAATCTCGGATTAAGAGAGGAGCAGATTCCATGGTGAAGCAGCGCATCACATTGTTACTCGCGGCTATGCTTGTTCTCTTGCCGTCCATGTTAGCTCTGGCCCAGACGTCGGCCCGCTGGGAGGGCATCGTCTCGCGTAGCAACAAGCAGAAATCCACTTTGACCGTGCGCGCCAGGGGCTCCACCAGCTTTGACGAGAAGGTCATTCACTACGACAGCTCGACCCGATTCACCAGCCAGGAGCACGACGGCAAGAAGATCAATGACATTGATGCCAATCAGGTTAAGGACGGTGATCGGGTGATCTGTCTGGGCTTTTACAACGAGAAGGGTGAATTTCAAGCCGCTGCTATATCCAAGAGGCTCTCGCAATAGACGCGCCAGTTGAAAGACTGATACGGCACTACCAACGCGCGGGGCTGGCCTCAGCAGTTGATCGTGCGGCCTAGCGCCCTACAGGCCACGCTGAATACGTTCTACGCGCAGTCCCTGCTCACGCCATATCCCTGTTTCGTATAAAGAAGCCTTTGTTTTTCCGTTAATTGACGCAATCAGTTTGCACCAACTATCCTGAACCAACGCCACGGCAAAGGCTATGGCCTCATAACGTCCCCCGTGCTGACATACCGCCCGCCGGTACACCCTCAGGCTGGCAATCTTTTAAGCATCTCCTTCGCTCGGCGGAACCACGGGCGCTCGCGCCGTCGCAGGTATCCGGGCATGGTGGGTTTCTTATCGAGCACTTTCTGCGCCCATTCGCGGGCTTCTGCGTTGCGCCCCTCGGACGCCAGCAGGTCCGCAAAATTCAGGTACGTCTCTGACAATGTGGATGTGATCGTTACCTGCCGGAAGAGCGCCTCGGCTTTTTCTTTTTGTCCGGTCTGCGCGTAAGCGTGGGCCAGCAGTCCGGCGGCGCGCTGGAAATCGTAGTCGGGGTCTTTCGCGACCACTCGCTCCAAGTCGGGTAACGCGGTTGCGGCGTCGCCTAGGTGTATGGCGCAAACACCGCGCCGGTAAAAAGGATCGGGGGTATCGGCGCGGGCGGCGATGGCTTTGTCGAAGGCGGCTCTCGCTAGCTGGAGCTTGCCGTCGTCCATGTAGAGGTCGCCGAGTTCTTCATAGTTCCCGGCTGACGGGTTGTCGTGGATCGCGGCTTCGAGTTCGCCAATGCGCTTGCGGCGCGGAAAGACTTTGAAAGACTGGCCGACCAGTCCAATGTCGGGAAGCGCCTCCACGGCTAGATAGACAATCGCTCCGAGTGGGCCGAGGAACAGGATAACAAAGAACCAATAGTTATCGGGCCGACGCCGGATGAAGTGGACGATGGCTAGTCCCTGGAGGATGATGCCCCACGGATATAAAAGGTAGCTTAGAAATCCCATGCCAGTGTTAGTCCTAGCGTGAGATTACACATTTGTGGAAGATGGAGAAAGTGACTGCCGGGTGGCTGCTGCGAATTTACAAGCAATCGGCAGTGAGACGCGGCCAGCCGCGTCTCTACAGGAGAGCGTTTGAGGACCGGTGATGTCGAGCGAGAACATTGAGAACGATGAGCAGCAGAATGACGAGCGGCAGATTCTGGCGCTACACGAGGCCGGAGACCGGGCGCTGATGGGCGCCGATCTCGCCGTGCTGGCGCGGATCTTTGCCGACGACTACGTGCAGTACGACGAGGCCGGCAAGGCTTTCACAAAGCAGGATGTGCTGGACAATTTTCGGACGGGCGCGATTCGCTATCCGTCGATTGTTTCCACCGGGCGCAAGATTCGCATATTCGGCGACACCGCGGTCGTGCACGGCTCGGAATCGGACGAGGTCGAGGCCGGTGGAAAGCGATTCAGCGTGCGCTACGTTTACCTGGACGTCTTGCGGAAATGCGCCGGCGAGTGGAAATTAGTGGCGTCACAGTTGGCGCGGCCCTTGGCGTGAAGAGTTCGTGTGGTGACGGGGCTCTGCCCCGTCCAAGCCAAGCCTATTCCGCGGCCCGCAGCCGGTTCTGCCAGTGCGACCAGAGAAACCAGACGATCCCGGCGAGAAGAAATGCACCGATCACGGCGTCGAACTTATGGAAGTACTTGCCCAGCGAGCGCCAGTTCTCGCCGAGCTTCATGCCGAAGTAGGCCAGCGCGAAACACCAGGGCCATGATCCCAGGAAAGTATAGATGTGGAATTTGCCGCGCGGCATGCGGGCGATTCCGGCGGGCAACGCGATAAACGTTCGGATTACCGGCAGCAGACGCGCAATGAATACGGCCATGTATCCCCAGCGCTGAAAGAAGCGGTCGGCCCAGTCGAGTTCACGGCGGCCCATCAGGATCCAGCGTCCGTAACGCTCGACCAGCGGGCGTCCGCCGTAGCAACCGATTTCGTAGGCAACGAGCGAGCCTAGATTGCAGCCGATCGCGCCAGCCGTTGCCGCCCAGAACAGCTTCATCGTACCGGTATAGACGAGGTAGCCCGCGAAAGGCATGATCAGTTCGGAGGGCAGCGGAATGCACGCGGACTCAATCGCCATGAGCAGCACGATGCCAGCGTAGCCGGTCGCCGCCACGATGGAATTGATAAACACAAAAAGTGCGGTGAGGATTTTTTCGGTCATGCGATCAGAGGCGGTGCGGACCTAAGAACAGCAGGTCCTTCACTTCGCTCAGGATGACAATGAAGGGAGGGCTCGGGCTGACGAGCGGGGAGGGACCGGGTCAACACGCGTCAGAACGCCCCTTCCTGCGTGAAGCTGAAGCCGGGCAAGGTTACGCCCTCCGCCGACCTTGCGACCTTCACCTTCACCACCGGCGCGTCGGGCGCGGTGACTTCGGCGGGACGCAGCACGGCGTACTGCGTGAAAACTTCGCTGTAGACCTTGGTGACGAGATGATCCTGGCCGGTTGCGTCCTGGCGCCAGACTTGTCCGAGTTGGATGTTCTTCACGGCCACGAGTTTTTCCTTTGTTCTCAGAGTACTCACCGGGCCGCCAACCCGTCAATTGCAGCGGAGTTACTTTTGGCGGATGTGTGGCGGCCGCAAGCCAGCGGCTTTGTTACCATGAACCACAGCTCAGGAGGGACGGAATGCCCCGCGGAAATGTGCCGCGTCAGCCCAGTCGCAGCGGACGACAGGAAGGTGCGCGCCGTGCGATGGGTGCGCCGTTATTAAAGAAGAGTACGTCATCGAAGACTGCGGCTTCGCCTGTCCGCGCCGGTCGAGCCGCACTTTCCGCCGGGAAAGCGCCGAGGGGTGCGGTTGTGAAAAAGGAATCTCCTCCCCGGGCGCGAGACGCGGCAAGCCGCGTCTCTACCGATCCTTTGCGTGTCCGCCAAATCATTGCGGGGCTGGACTCGCTTTATCCCGATGTGACTTGCGCTCTCACTCATCGCAGCGCATGGGAGCTGCTGGTGGCGACGATCCTTTCCGCGCAATGTACCGACGTGCGAGTGAACATGGTCACCCCCGTCCTGTTTGAGAAATATCCGACGGTCCAGGATTTCGCGGCGCTTGCGCCGGAACAGTTGGAACCGGACATCCGCTCGACCGGCTTCTTCCGCAACAAGTCGAAGTCGGTGGTGGGCGCGGCGCGGAAGGTGGTCGCGGACTTTGGCGGGAACGTGCCGCAAACGATGGACGAGTTGCTGAGTCTCCCGGGAGTGGCGCGCAAGACCGCGAACGTCGTGCTCGGGACCTGGTTCAAGAAAAATGAAGGGGTGGTCGTCGATACGCATGTGACGCGCATTTCGCGGCGCCTGGAGCTGACCAAGCAGGACGACGCGCGAAAAATTGAAGAGGATCTAATGCGCATTATTCCTCGGGAGCGGTGGACCGATTTTTCTCACGAAATGATCTGGCATGGGCGAAGGCTTTGCGTCGCGCGCGGTCCGAAGTGCGCTGATTGCGGGCTGGAGAAGCTGTGCCACGCCGCGGATAAGACTTGGTCTACGGTGGAGATTCACCCCGGCGCCAAACCTTAGCGCCGGTTGTGTGGTGGCGGGGCTCTGCCCCGCCGGGACGGGGCAGAGCCCCGTCTCCACACGAGCTAGAATTAGCTGCCGGTGTAGGACAGTTCGACCACGGTGCAATCGTCGTTGAGCGGGGTGCCTCCGCAAAAATCGGCGACGGCCCGGAACACGTCCTCCATCGACGCACTCTTCCCTGCTACTTGTTCGAGGCGTTCGCTGTCAAACATATCGCCGCGGGCGTTCTCGGCTTCGGTGACGCCGTCGGTCACCAGGATCAGCCGATCTCCCGCCTTCATCTGGCAGCGATCGCTCGAGTACGTCGCTTCCGCCAGCAGGCCCACGGGCAGGTTGCCGTGGGCTGGACGGAGCACTTCGTTGCCACAAATCCAGACCGGCGGAACGTGTCCGCAGTTGACGTATTCCAGATCACCGTCGCTGCGCAGGCGCGTAATGATCATGGTCGCGTATTTCTCGCCGATGTGTTTGTAGGTGAAGAAGCGATTGACCGCATCGACAATTTCCACCAGCGGCATGCCGGAAATCAGTTGCGAGTAAACCATGCCCTGGAGAATGGAAGCCAGCAGCGCGGCCGAAACTCCTTTCCCGCTAACGTCGGCCAAAACCACGGCGAGACCTTGCGGGGTGTTTACGGCCTCGAAGAAATCGCCTCCGATTTCTTTACAAGACAGGTTGCGTCCGTTCACGCGCGCAAATGGAACCTCGGGCAGGGTCACGGCCAGCAGACGCTGCTGAATGGAGGCCGCGATCGAGAGTTCCTGCTGATAGCGCCGCCCGGCTTCTTCCGCCTGCACCAAACGCGCGTTCTCGATCAGCTGCGCCGCTTCAGTCGCGATCGCCCGCAGAATATCGTGGCTGACGCTGGTGATATCGCGCGAGGCAAAACGCGAATCCACATAGAGGGCGCCCATCACTTCGCCCCCGGCAGGCTGATCGGCGCGGGTAGTTTGCACCAGCGGCTTGCGCAACGGCATGCAGATTACAGTTCGCAGGTCGAAGGCGACGATGCTTTTCCGCTCCTTCACATCGAGCATCTGACTGGTGTCGGTGACCATGTACTCGGAGTTCGAGGTCAACGCGCCGTCCAGCACGGAACGGGAAATTGTCTTGTCGTCGAGCAGCGGCTCGCCCTTCGAGTTGCGGCCGGCGGCCAGAGTCAGGGTGCCGTCGAGATCGCGCAGGAAGATGTAGCCGCGTTCGGCGCGCGTCAGTTTCAGCGTGGCCTCGAGCAGCGTAACCAGGATTTCATCGAGCACGCCGATGGTGTTGAGCTTGCGCGCCGCTTCCATGAACAGCGTGAGTTTCTCGAGGTCGCTGGCCTCGGGAGCGATCTGGATGCCCGAGATCTGGCTGAGAAATTCCCGCGCTGTGTTCGAGGTGGTATGCAGCGGATGGAAGATCAGGTAGGCGACATCGCGCGCCCCAAACTCCAGACGATCGTTACGTTGTAGCTTGTGGCGGTCCACCTTCTCGCCATTGACGAAGGTGCCATGCTTGCTCCCCAGGTCGACGACAAAAAACTCGCCGTTTTCCGCCACGATCGAAGCGTGCTCGCGCGACACGCGCGGGTCGGCAATCACCAGGTCGCGATCGACCTTGCGGCCCACCGTGTAAGGGGTGTGATTCAGCGACAGCGTCTGCTGATCGTTGCCCGACACAAAGATGGCGACGGGAAAAATGCTGGATATGCCCGAATGCGACGAAGCCGACATGTACGATGGACTCTCCTGCGGCCGTCATATCAGGAAAGCAGCAGCGCAGCCGCCAACGCCTGACATGGCCCCAAAACATTCTACGACGGACCGGGGCCCGCCGACGCAGTAAAAGTCCTCTGATAATAATGGACCAGCATCAACGCCGCCACTGCCACGGGAATCTGGATCACAGTCCAGAAAGGAATCGCCCAGCCGCGCTCGACCGTCGGCTGCGGCAAAACGAAGGAAAGTCCCGCCAGAGCGGTGCTCGATAGCCACGGCCACAGGACCAGTCCGCCGGTGAGCACGAAGAGGGCTCGGTTGGCAATACTTCTCCGCCAAATCGTCCGGCGCTCCTTCACCAGCACCAGCAGCGCCGGGATCACAAGCACCTGATTGTAGTTGGCGCAGGTTGGCACGATGAGGATGGTTGTGGCCAGCGCCAGGCTGAGCGTGAAAACAAAGGAGTCGGTGTTCGCCGCTTGTCGGCGTTCCCTCCAGCAAACACCCATTACCGCGGCGCACGCCAGCAGTTCCAAAGCCCAACTCCAGGGAGCGCCAAACAAATTGTCCATCACCGACGCGGACGCGGTGTAATGCTCATATTCCTGAATCGCTCGCCAGAAGCGGGGAATCCAGTGCGGCAGGTACCACTCCGAGGCAGCGACCAAGATGGTCATGGTGGCTAGAAATGAAGCCGCCAAGCGATAGCGGCGTCGCCAGTCTCCCAGGGTCCAAAGGGCGAGCCAACATAGCAGCAGCACCACCAGTTGCGGCTTGATGGTCGCCAAAGCCAGTAAGAATCCGGCGGCAACCGGGTAGTCCGCGACCAGAAGGGTGATCGCGATGGCCAGCAGGCCGGCCACCAGAAGGGTCATCTGCCGCAGCTTCAGCCCTTGCATCACGGCGGGGCTGCCCAGGGTCAGCGCGAGCAGGCTGATTTGCATCCACAGCGGCGCCGAGCGGCGCAAGATTCGGAGCCAGAGGAGCGTGGTAGCGCAGGTGAGAAAAAACAGTACCCAGTAGCAGCCCTTCTGGAGGAGCGCAAAAGGCAATCCCATCGTCGGGGCCAAACAGAAAACCACATAGACGGGGTAAGCAAACCCCTCTTGGTCGCCCGGATCGTCGGGACGAGACGGATCGAGTGGACGACCGTAAAAGCCGACTTGAATTTCGCGGGTGACTTCCGGACTGTAGGGATCGCGCCCGTGGAGAAGCAGTTCCCTCGCGCCCACCCAGCGGGGATAGAGATCGGAAAGATTGCCGCGCGGGCGGTCGTGGGCAGCGGCATCGGCCTTCTGATAGGGAATCAACACGCGGTCGGCGTAAGTCCACATGCCCACCGCGAAGAGCGCGGCCGCGAGAACCAGCCAGAGCGGCTTGTAAGAAATGGCAGGTCTCATGCGAATCTGAGAGAATCTGGATATTACAACGCTCCCGTGAACATTTCGAGTCCAACCAGAAATTTCGCCGTTGCGGCAGCCATCGGCATGGTCAGCGGTACACTATGCTGGGCGTTTTTGCACCACTTCCACCTTGGCGGAGCGGATTTCACCTGGGCCCATCACGCCGCGCGCGCTCTCTTGGCGGGCGAGAATCCCTACTCCGACACTCCGCCGGGGGTCATTCCCTACCCGCTGCCCGCGGCTCTTGCGGCACTGCCATTCGCGCCCTTCCCCCCCGAAATTGCCGGGGCCCTCTTTTTCGGAACCAGTTCCGGGCTGCTCGCTCTCGGACTCATCCGGCAAAGTCCGGAACGGCTGTTAGTCTTTCTTGCCTATCCCTACTGGGCCGCGCTCATGACGGTGCAGTGGACGCCGCTCGTCATGTGTTCGGCGTTCTTCCCGTTGGCATTTGCATTCTGCGTCGCTAAGCCCCAGATCGGCGCGCCGGTCGCACTCACTCACCTTTCTCGGACAGGATGGTGGGCGGCGGCCTTTTTGCTGCTTGCAAGTTTTGTGCTCAGACCCGGCTGGCCGCTGGAATGGATTCCTCAACTCCACGGTTATCAGCATTTCGTGCCCTTGTTGGTTGTGCCGGGGCCGCTGCTGGCCCTGGCGCTTTGGCGGTGGCGCGACCGCGACGCCTTGCTGCTTTTCCTGGCCTGCGTTCTGCCACAGCGCTGGTTTTACGATTCGTTCCTCTTGTGGCTGATTCCGAAAACGCGCCGGAGCATCGTGGCTACCGTGGCCTGCAGTTGGGTGGTCGGACTCTGGCGCTGGTATCACATCCCGCGCACGATGCAGCAAGTCGGGATCTGGTGCGTCCTGGGCTTTTACCTTCCGATGCTGATTGTCGTTCTGATTCGTCCGCGAAGGGACGATGCCCCGCCGCCCAGCCAGTGGGGACAACAGGGTGGAGTAATCCATGCTCAGGCCGGCACCTCCGCCGGAGCTGCGGTCAGAACCAACCGCAGATAAAGCCAGAGCAGAATCAGCGAAAACCAGACAAAACCGTCGACCACCAGCCACAAGAAAACATAGAGCGGGGTAAGAAACAAGAGGGTGATCAACAGAATCGTCCATCCATCGATTTTCGCTCCTGCAACGCCGAGCATTCGGGAAAGCAGGAAAAGTACCATCGGAAGCAGCAGACTGACGTCATACACTAGCGCATGAAAGCTGATGAGGATGGTGGTGACCGCGGCCAGGACGGACAAGAAGATAACGGAGTCTCGCCCGTTGTGGATTCGGCGCAGCGTCACGAAGAACACAAGCAGCGACGACGCGAGGATGAGCAGGGCGGCCCCCCGGCCTGAGGGGCTGAGCCCAGGCAACTGCTCGACCAGACCCCGGAGGTTCGGTACAGCCTCTGGGCCAAACGCGCGCGCACCGGTGCCTTCTAAATGGAGCACAAAGCGAGCGTAGTCGAGAGGGCCGCGCCACCCCATGATGGCCACCGAGATGGCGCCCAGAACAAGAGCAACGGGTGTGAAGCCGACCAGAACACGCCAGCGGCGTATCGCGAAGAAGACAACCAAAGGCACGACCAACTGAGGCCGGAAGAGACCCGCGGCCAGAAGCGCACCGGCCACCGCGTCATTCCCTCGATCGAGGGAGATGACCGCCAGCACAAAGAGGAACAGCAGGAGAATTACGTCTTGCCCTTGAATGATGCCGATCGCCACCGGAAAGAATGCCGTGGCGCCAAGTCCCAGGACGAGAGGAGAAACAGCCGCTAGCTGGGAGAAGTGCCTTCTCAGCAGAGTTACGCTTACGGCCAGCATGATTAAGTTGAGCGCGGTCCAAAGCAGGTAGGCCGGCCAATAATCGAGCATGGTGAAGGGGACGAACAGAAGGGCCTCGAACGGCGGGTGATTGAATGGCAGCGGTCCTTGCCGGACGGGGACGTGCGTAAACGTGAGTTGCATCCGGTATTGCGTGGCCAGATTGTAAAGAGCGGAAGCCTCGCCGCTTCGAAGGAGGCGAGCGCTAGTGTAGAAGATGGTGAAATCCTGGTATCCATTCCGCAGCAAGGGCGTCACTCGAACGAGCAGCGTGAGGTTGCAAAACGTCATCGCCAGCAGAAAGGCCGCGACGAGAAACTTCCGCTGTTGGACCGACGAAATCATGAGGCGCTTTTGTAGACAACTGATTCTATAATCCCGTCCGATGGTCAAGTTCGGAATTCCTCGCTGCGGTGGACGTGCGGTTTTCGGCGGCATCCTCTTTCTGGGGCTGCTGGCGATGACGGCGCGCAACGCGGTCGATCCCGATCTTTGGTGGCATCTGCGCACCGGGCAGTGGATCGTGGAAACCGCCCACATCCCGCACTCCGATCATTTCTCCTTCACTCGCGCCGGGCAGCCGTGGGTCTCCCATGAGTGGTTGTCGGAGGTCGTGTTTTACGAACTCTGGAAACACGGCGGCGCCGCTGCGCTGATCGTATTTTCCGCGATCATTACCACCGCTGGCTTTATGCCGCTCTATCTGCGCTGTCTTCCCCATGGAGGACCCGGACACTGGGCCGCCGCAGCGACCGCCTTCGGCGCCGTGGCTGCCGCGCCCTCCTGGGGCGTGCGCCCGCAGATGTTCACCTTTGCCCTGGCCAGCCTGCTTCTATGGCTGCTCGAACGCGGCGAGCATCGGCCCCGGCTCCTGCTTTGGATACCACCGCTGTTTCTTCTATGGCTGAATCTGCACGCCGGATTCGCACTCGGCCCGGCGCTGACATTGGCGTATGGGGTCGGCCTGCTTTTGGAGACGGCCGTGGGCAGTACGCCTTGGCAGCAGGCACGCCCCATTCTGCTGCGGGTGCTGCTGCTCTTGCTGGCCTGTTTGGCCCTCGTGCCTCTCAACCCCAGCGGCGCGCAACTCTATCGTTATCCCTTCGATACTTTACGTTCGCCGGGGATGCGGTCGTTTATTGCGGAGTGGTTCTCACCGGATTTTCATCAAGCGCTCTATCGCCCATTCTTGCTGCTGTGGCTGCTGGTTCTGACCGCGCTCGCCAGTTCCCGCTGGCAACCCAAGGGTCGCGTGGTCGTGCCCCTACTCCTCACCGCATTCGCCGCCCTGGACGCCGTCCGCCACATACCAATTTTCGTTTTGGTGGCCACACCCGGAATCGCCGCGGCTCTCCTGGCCGCTGGCGGCACCCACGTCTCGAAACGCGCGCGACCTGGGGCACCCGCGCCCGTCTCTTCGCGGTTTCTCCCACTTTTCAACGCCGCCGTTCTCGTCCTGATGGCGGGGTTTGCCATCGTGAACTGGGTCAGTCTGGCTCGCAACCAGGACGCTCGCGAGGCGGAGCGGTTTCCCCAAAACGCGGTCTCGTTCCTGCGCGCCGGCCACTATCCCGAAAAATTTTTCGTTTACTACGACTGGGGAGGCTACGCCATCTGGAAGCTTTATCCTGCCTATCGCGTGTTCGTGGATGGCCGCGCCGATCTCTATGGCGACGACCTCCTGCACCAGTCGATTCAGACCGTGGTGCAGATCCGGACCAACTGGCGCGACATTCTTGACCGCTGGAAAGTGGAAACGGTGCTGGTGCCGCCTTCCTGCGCGCTGACTCAAGCCCTCCTTCTCGACCCCAACTGGCATGTCGCATTCCGCGATTCTCGGGCAATCATCCTGCTGCGGACGCACCCAGCCCCCGAAAATACCCAAAATCTCGAATCGCCCCCCTCCGGCGGGAAAAATAGTGAAAAAATGTTTCCCAGAGCCATCCCGAATCTGCGAAACTAGGGCGCATATAGGGAAGTGGTTCCCCACTCGCCCGGATCGGGACTTTACTAGCGTAAAGCCCAAGGAGTCCAAATGACAGAATTGGTTAAGGTCTTGTGGCGCAATGAAGACGGGCAGGACATCGCGGAATACGCCGTGATGCTGGCGGTAATTCTGGTGATCGTGATCGGCACCGTCCGGTTGATCGGCACTAACGCCAACAACGTGTTCTCGTCGGTCGCCAGCACCATCCAGTAGGCCACTGCCTCGGAAATCACGCTGCCGTGGCCACCGAGCGATCCGGAGTTGCCTGGCAAGGAGAAGAATGAACCGAAGCCGTTTGTTGATGATCGGAGGCCTGGCACTCGCTGTCGGCCTGCTCGTCAGCTACAGCGTTTATAGCCGGCTGCGGTTCTCGGCAGGCTCCAACAACACCGAGCGCGCGGTGGGGGTCGTGGTGGCTGCCAACGATATTCAGGTCGGAATTAAATTGGCCGATCACGATGTGGGCATGGTCACTATCCCGCAATCCGCGGTTCCTCCGGGCTTCTTCTCCGACAAATCGAAAGTCCTGGGCCGCGGTGCGATTCTGCCGATCAGTAAAGGCGAGTTTATTCTGCCCAGCAAATTGGCGGCCCTGAACGCCGGAGGCGGCCTGCCCTCGCTGATTCCGCCGGGAATGCGCGCGGTTTCCGTGCGGGTCAACGACGTGGTTTCGGTGGCGGGTTTCGTGCAACCGGGCACGCGCGTGGATGTGCTGGCGACGGGTAATGAAGGCGGCGGCGGAGGCCGGCAAACCACCACCGTCCTCGAAAACGTCGCGGTCATCGCCGTGGGCAAAAGTCTGGACCGGAGCGCTTCCACGGACGCGCAAACCGCCCCGGTGATTACACTCCTGGTTTCTCCCGACGACGCGCAGAAGTTGGCGTTGGTTTCGCAGGAAGGCCGCATTCAGCTCTCTTTGCGCAATCCGCTGGACACAAAAAAGGGAGGCATGAGCGCGACCCGGACCAGTTCCCTGTACCTGGGCGAGACCCCGGTGGCGACCGGACCCAAACCCAAGGCTCGAAAGCTGGTGGCGAAGGCTCCGGCGGCGCCGCCGGCGCCCTATCAGGTAGAAATGATCCGTGGCAGCAAACGCGATGAAACCAAGTTTCAAGATAAATAAATTGAAGATAAATGGTGAAGACAAATAGTTTTCAGCCGTCCATACCCGAACCCTTCGCGTCCGCTCATTTTCTCGATGGATCTGCTCGCGCATTCTCGCCGAGGTCCGAATTCATGAAAGCTCTTACGTTGGTCGCGGCCGTTTTCCTTCTCGGTGCGACAACCACAATGTTAATGTTCGCGTGCACCGCAGTCCCAGAAATCAACCCAGGAACCCCTGCGGCCCCGCCCACGCCTTCGGCTTCCTCGCAGAACCCTCCTTCTCAACCCATTCCTACTCAGAGTCCGGACAATGCGCCCGCGGCGCAACCTTCCACCCCAACTACTTCCGCATCCAGTCAGAGCGTTACGGCGGGTGCAGCGCCGCTGCGTGTGATGGTGGGAAAGTCCCTTTTGATTAACACCACCGAAAGACTGAAGCGTGTCTCCGTAACCGACCCCACGGTCGCCGATGCGCTGGTCGTCACCCCCACGCAAGTTCTGGTCAATGGACTCAATCCGGGCGAGGTTTCCCTGCTCATTTGGGACGAACTGGAGCGCTCTCGCAGCTTCGACCTTCGAGTGGATGTCGATATCACCGCGGCTACGGAGGAAATGCATCGTCTTTTCCCGGAGGAACAGATCAACGTGACGCCTTCGCGTTCCGCGATTGTTCTCTCTGGCCACGTCACCACCGAGGACGTCTCCAAGCATGCGGGCGCGCTCGCGTCGGCCTATTCCAAAAACGTCGTGAACGTGCTCACCTTCGGCCCGGTTGGAGCGGAGGAAGTGCTTCTCGAAGTCAGGTTTGCCGAAGTCGATCGCACGGCGGTGACCCAGTTGGGAGCCAACCTGTTCATGCCCGGACTGGGGAACACCATTGCACTCAGCCAGACCGGACAGTTCGGCAGCCTCACTGTCCACGACACGGCTCAGACTACGACCACCACCCCCGGCGGCACGACCACCACGACCACCACCGCCACGCCGCCGACCGTGAACATCAGCGATTTTTTGAATATTTTCGTGGCCCGCACCGACATCAATCTGGGCGCTGTGATCAAAGCCCTGCAGCAGAAGAATCTCCTGCAGATCCTGGCCGAGCCCAATCTGATCGCGGTGAATGGCAAGGAGGCCAGCTTTCTGGCGGGCGGTGAATTCCCTTTTCCAGTGGCCCAGCCCAGCGGCCAAGGGCTCTCGACCGTGACCATTCAGTTTCGCGAATTCGGGGTGCGCTTGAAGTTCACGCCCGTGATCCAGCCCAACGGTAACATTCACCTGCACGTGGTTCCCGAAGTGAGCACATTGGACTTCACCAATGCCGTCACCGTCGGCGGAACTACGGTGCCCGCCATCAGCACGCGCAAGGCGGATACCGAATTCGAGTTGCGAGACGGGCAAAGCTTCGTGATCGCCGGGCTGATCGACAACCGGGTGACCAACATCACCAGCAAGGTTCCCTTTCTGGGAGATCTCCCGATCCTGGGAAATTTCTTCAAGAGCACAAGCGCTCAAAAGAGCAAGGGAGAATTGATGGTTTTGTGCACCGCGCACCGGGTGGCGCCCACGGCGCAAGCGCCCGCCGGCCCCGTCAATCCCGAGCCCATGCTCGATAAAGAAAATTTCGATAGCAAGAAGTCCAAGGGCGGCAAAAAGTAAGTAGGTGCTGAGATCGTTAGTAAGACAAAAGTTCGTATCGGGGTATCGCTTTAGCGATACCGTAGATTCGAAGTCAGACGCCCCTTTAGGGGCCGCCGGGCGAAAGTCGATTTTGTCCGCAACCGGTTTAGCCGCTGAGTTAGCCTGCGGTTGTTGAGAGCTTTAGAAAGGACGGTCGGGAACCCATCATGCCGGAATTGTCAGTAGCCGTATTCGCCACGGACAATGACCAGCGCGCGGTGTTGCAGGTTCTGGTGGATGGCACCAGCGTAGCCCGCACCGTCTGCAGTAACCCCACTATGCCTTTAGCCGCCAACGACCCGGCCGTCCGCAGAACGCAAGCTCTTGCGCCCGACGTGGTTCTAGTGGACATCGCCACCGATGGCGTCACCTCGGCGCTGCGGGCGGTCGAGTTGCTTCACCAGGAACTTCCCAACGCCGCCCTGTTCGCGGTCGGACCTATGACCCAGCCGCAGTTGATTGTCAGTGCCATGCGGGCGGGTGTGCGCGAATATATTGAGCGCCCCACCACCACCACCGATCTGCTGGAAGCTTTCGTCCGCCTGACGGCAACTCGACGCAAACCCGGACGCGAAGGTTCCCGGGGAAAGGTGTTCACGATCGTGAACGCCAAAGGCGGCTGCGGCGCGACCACGGTCGCCGTCAATCTGGCTCTGGCCTTGCAGTCGGTTCACCACAGCACGGCGCTGGTGGATTTGGCGCCTCTCGGCCATTGCGCTCTGCACCTTAATCTAAAGCCGGCGTTCACCGTTTCCGACGCCGTCACCAACCTGCACCGCCTGGATTCGTCGCTGCTCGACAGCTTCATGGCCCGTCACGACCGCGGCTTGCAGTTGCTGGCCGGCTCTGCGACCCCCACGGCCATCGAGCCCTCGGCTGCCGACTTTGCCCGTCTGTTCGACACCATGGTCGATCTGTTTCGCTACATCGTGGTCGACGCTTCCTCGCGGCTCGACAGCGCCACCCGTCTGGTCAGCAACCTTTCGGAGAAAATTCTGCTCATCGCCCACGCCGATGTCGCTTCCCTGTGGAGCGCGGGAAGAGTAGCCCAGTATCTCGGCGAGAGCGGATCGCGGGACCGTTTTGCCCTGGTGTTGAACCGTTATCGAAAAGTGGCGGGTTTCAATGAAGCGGAGACCGAGGCCGCCATCGGCGCCCCGGTGCTCTGGCGGATTCCCAATCAGTACTTCGCGGTCTCGACCGCCATCGATCGCGGCGTTCCCTTGATGCAGCAGGGAAACAGCGAAATTGCCCGCTCCATTGCCGGGCTGGCGGAACACTTGACCAAGGACGACTTGGACGTAAAGCGCACGGCGTGGTCGTTGTTTAAGACGGTATAAATTAGCTGTCAGCTGTCAGCTCTCGGCGGTCAGCCTT
>JBGPFV010000014.1:0-17923 GCA_041483535.1 Terriglobia bacterium
AGCCCGGCGTTCCGGTAAAGCCCGCCTTCTGTGCCTCGGCCATGTCGCTACGAACCTGTGCTGCCTGCCGCCCGCCGTCCAGACACTGCTCGAACTTACTGACATCGAGTCCGACTGCCTCCGCGTGCGATTTCCACTGATCAAGTATCTGCTGATTGGCGAAGAGCCTGTCGTGCATCTCCCAGAACTTTCCCTGCTCCCCGGCGCAGGCAGCTGCCTCCGCGGCCTTGAAGGCGGACTTGTGCATCGCCTCCAGCGGCAAGTTCATGACTACATACCTGACCTTTCCGGTCTGGATATACTCTTTATCGATTTGCGGCATCGTCTCGCGAGTGAAGCGGCCGCAGTACGGGCATTGGTAGTCCAAGAACTCCACCAGAGTCAGCTTGGCGGTACTTTCGCCTCGGGAGGGCCGCTTGGCGAGATCGAGAACGGCGTTCTGGGGTGGGGCCACCCGCACCCGGTTCTGCAGCAAAGCCTTGATTTCTTGCAGGTCCTGCTGCATCGTCTTCATATTTTGACTGAGGGTTTCGATCTGTTGCTTCAGTTCCTCCATTGACGTCTGCTGTGCCGGAGCGGGCTGCGAGGACAGAAGAAGGAGGACGAGCGGTAATAACACGGAAAGGTTCCAGCTTCGATTCTTCACAAAACGACCCTTTTAGAGTAAGTTGCGCGATTCTCCATACAAACCTGCAAGCGATTACGCCAGCGGCGGCGAGTGACTCGCCGCCGCCGGGCTGAGACTTAGTTATTTCACCTGAATTTTAAACGTTGCTGAGGCAACGCTACCCAGATAAAGGTTTGCGTCTGCGCCCACCGGGGCGAATGTCGCGGTGAGCGGGTAGCTCGCGTTCTTCTGGTTGAGCTTGAGTGTCGTCGCTGCGACGCCACTCGCGTTGGTTGTAGCCGAGGCAGACTGAGAGCCAAGGTTGAAGGCGATCACCCTGCCAGCCAGAGGATTGTTCTGGCTATCCACGAGAATCGCGCTCAGGGTGACGGTTTTGTTCGGTCCGCCGTTGAGCGCACCCGTATAAGTTACAGAAGTCGGCTTCTTGTAAACAGTGTAGGCAGCAGCGCTGGGAGCCGCTGCGTTGTAGAGGGAGTCGCCCGCGAACGTTGCGGACGCCGAATAGGAGCCGGCGCCGAGCCCCAGGAGATGGGTTGTGGACGCGATGCCGGAGGAGTTGGTTGCCGCCGACCCGCCCGCCTCCGTGCTGATGGCGAAAACTATAGTCCGGCCGGGAACGACCGAGCCAAGTTCGTCCACCAGAGAGCCGCTCAAGTTCGTCAACGTGTTGTACACGCCCTGCTGGTCCCCGAGGTAGCCGAGGCTCACGTTGCGCTTGCGGACCCCGACCTGACGGGTAGCAAAGGAACATTGGTTATCTTCGTCGCATACCGTCAGGGTCGCGGTGTAGGTTCCGGGCGCAGAATACGGGTGCATTACGCTCGGGCCGCCCGTGGCGCTCGGTGTGCCATCGCCAAAGGACCAGGAATAGACCAGCGTTGCCTGGTCGTTTGCGCCAGGAGCCGTCGCGCTGCCGTTGAAGGCAACGGGGACGCCCCAGGGCGCGGTTGTGTCGGGACCCGCCGTAACTACAGGCGGCACATTGGCGACCGTAATCGTGAGCGCCTTCGTTGCCTGGACGCCGCCGACATTCGTGACCACCAACTGGCCGCTGAAAGTGTCGGCATCCTGGAAGGTATGGAAGGGGCTGGAGCCGTAAGCGACGCCTTGATCGGAGAAGTTCCAGACCAGGCTCGAGAAGTCGAGGCAGTCGTCCTTGGCTCCGGCTGCCGAGAACTGGATCGGAGAACCTTCGTTACCGCTGTACAAGGCGTTCACACTAGTGAGGTCTGGGGTCGTGTTCTCCTTCTGCACCGTGCCGAGGTCCGTCTTACCTGTTGGACCTGTCAGACCCAGCGGGACGTCACCAAAAGGACCGAACGTGACAAGCGTGACGTCGACGGCGTCATTGCAATTGAGGCAGGAGGTTCCAGCGCACAACTCACATATCTGACCGGCCACCCCTAGGTCGACGCTGAAGCCAATCTGCGGGGTCGTTCGGGGGTTGGCAAGTTGGTAGACTACATCGGTTCCCGCGGGTTGCACACAGCTTATCTTGAAAGGATCGTTCTCTGGATTCGGAGGGAACGGCAGAACGCCGGGGCCGACGCCCGGAGTTCCGTCATAAAATACGGTGCGGTCTTCCGAGAAGACCTCAGGAGTCACGTTCGAGTTTAGATCCAAGGTCAGCGCGATGCAGCCATCGATGAGACCAATGCCACCGCAGAAGAGTTCGATTTCCTGCTTGTCGAGGGTGCACGCGTAGGGAGAACCGTCAATGCCGAGCGGGCAATCGCCGCAAACGCTCTCGGAGACTCCCCCCAAGCTCACGGTACCGCCGTCAACAACCGCTTTAAGGTTCGCATCGATACCCAGGCACATGTTCCCATGGCCCGGAGCAAGTGTGTCCACCACACCCGGGGACTGCCCCTGATGCAGCTTAGTTGAGTCGAACTGCACGGTAGTTTGGGATTGGGGCGCCCAGTCCAAGAACGCTCGGAGGGTTCCAATGAAGCCCCAGTTGCCGTCATTAGTGAGGGCGCTGAACGTATCGTTGAAGAAATCGTGGTTCCCGAACATCGGCATAGAGAGATTGACAGTCGGATCGCCGGGGACATCCACCGACGAGACGGTGCTCGTGGATGGGGCCGTAGGCGCGGCTTGAAGGGTGGTGAGCGATGTGACCTGCGCTCCGTGGACCAACATGTATGGCGAGACGTTTGCCCCTGTCGATGGATCCACGAACTGACCGACATTGGTCGCGACCACAAGCGGCACGAAACCGTCGGCCCACTTGACGAATTCCGCGTTGGACCTGCACTTCCAGCCTGACATGCTTGCGTCGTTTAGCGCGGTCAGGCTGGGATCGCTTGCAACGAGATGAGCGCTCTCGGAGCATCCGTCCTGCCGGACCACGGAGAACGCGCCGAAGGGCTTCAGAACCGCTACATCGGTCGGCGTCGAAGCCGACATGTAGCAGCCCAAGCTGATATAAGCGCCCGTGCCCTGGGCTGCTCCCGCAAAGCGAAGGGCGTTCTGGACGAAATCCCCCGCAGTTGGCGTCACCAGGGCGATCTCGCCGGGGTGGTTCCCTATCACAATGACGTTTCCCGTTACCGCTGGCCCCCACACATCCTGGTTAGCAAGTGCCGCGTTTGGGGTGGCGCTTCCGGAGCACATCCCGTCCGCGAAGACGATCTCCCGATAGCTTGCGAAATCCGCTGTCGTCATAGCCGACCAGTCGGCATCACTTGCCACAACGATGGTGAAGCCAGCCAGAGTGGCCTGGGCGGCCTCGACGCTTGAGGCAGCATTTTTGACCGTGCTGCCGAGAATAAGCACAGAATTTGTGTCCGCCGCTGGCGCGGCAAGGCTAGTTCCTACGCCGAGCGCAAACAAGCAAAGCAAGAACATTACAGCTCTCAAACTCACCGTACCCCTCCGCATCATGATCTTATTCATATGCTCCTCCATTGTTAAACAAAACGGATTTGTGGATTACTACAATCCCTTGGTGCCCTAACACAGTGAGGCGCCCTTAAAGGGTGCCTGTTCCGTTGATGTTGGCCGGGAAGCGATGTTGAATCGCTCCTCCTAGGGGAGGGATTGCGTTTCGGAGAGGCGAAGCGAAGTCATGTAACACCAATCTGGGCGCAATGTCAATGAGATTTGTCATGCCTCGATGTGCGGTGATCGCCAAGGGCGACAGGGGAAAACCAGCCGGCCACTGTCGTAACATCGCGATTACACGCATTGACTCCTAAGAGAACCAAGATTCAGACCGTAAACTGCTGAAAGATAGGCTCAGAACAGTCGCTCATCACCAGAAAAGTTCGGAAATCGTCCTCTAGGGCCGACCATTTCCTTACTTGTGCGTCCGTTCTTCTGTGATCCGCGCCCTTGCATTTTTCCTGCGTTTGGAGCAACGTTTTCAGGGGTAGCAAGGAGGCCTTCCGCCATCATGATTAACCTTCTCATCCACCACGAAGTCGCCGACTTTACGGTCTGGAAAACGGCATTCGATTCCGCCTTCGACTGGCGCCGCAAAAACGGCGAGCGCAGTTGCCATATCTTCCGCAGCGCTGGAAGCGTCAACCACCTTACTCTTTTCTTCGAATGGGAGAGTCTGGAAAAGGCCCGCGCCTTCGTAGCTTCCGAGGAACTCAAAGCCAAAATGGCGAGCGCCGGCGTGAAAGGCGCGCCGCATGTCGATTTCCTCAGTGAGGTGCACAGCGTCCACCGCAGCGCTGCCGACTGAGCGCGGCGGCTGAGACGCGGCCAGCCGCGTCTCTACGGAAAGCCTCGACCAATTAGTGGCGCGCGGAAAGAATGTGCAGGATCTGCCGCAGTTCATTCCGCAAGTGCGCCACACTGGCGGAGGGACTCCCGGGAAACGGAAGCGCGCTCTGGGTCCGATCGGACTTACTCTCCCCGCGCAACTGCACTCGGGCACCCGCGATGGTAAACCCGTCTTCATAAAGCAGCTTCTTGATCCGGACTACCGACTCCACATCGCGTTTGCGGTACATGCGTTGCCCGGTGCTGCTCTTGACCGGCTTCAGCTGCGGAAATTCGGTTTCCCAGAACCGAAGCACATAAGCCGGCAGGCGGCACAAGCCGGCGACTTCACCGATGCGGAAATAGAGCTTATCCGGAATGATGATTTCCACGTTGCGTGCCGCTTTTTTCGAAGTTTTCTTTGGGAGGGTCATGGAAGCCGCTTCCGTGCTCCTGTATACGCGTTTCTAGCACGAGCCGCGGCGCGGGACAACCCCCAAAAGTACAGCCCGGAAAATACGGATGGTCCGCTGCCAGCCGGACTTCCGCGAATCGGGGCTCGGCAACCCGGTGCCGCTACCTGCCGCGCCGCAAAAGGAAAAGCCTCTCCAGAGGTGCTTCTCCGGAGAGGCTTTGGGGGAATTCTGAACGAGCATCCGTCCGCTTAGTGTTTCTTTTTCTTGGCGGCTTTCTTCTTGGTTGCCATGAAGTGTTTCCTCCGTTTGAACGATTTGTTCTCCCAAGGTTCTCGACAGGGCACCTTGATGCCCGGGCTACTCAACTTCTTGTGTGAGCAGCTGTCCTACCACAAGATATTGCCATTCGTATGCAAATTGTCAATAGAAATCTCACTTCACCGAGTCATTTTGGTGACGCACGTGCTGCCTTCTTCGGGCAACCACCTCCAAGACTTTTACTTAGGACAGCAGAACCTTCCCGGCAGAAAGCGGTGAAGGCGCGACGCCTGTGCGATAATTTCAGAAGAAAATCTATGTCCGAGCACAAAGTCTTCTGCGCAAAATTGAAACAGGAATTGCCTGGACTCGCCGAGCCTCCCTTCGACGGCGACTTGGGGAAAAAGATCTACGAGCAGGTTTCGCAACAGGCGTGGGGCCAGTGGATGGAACACTGCAAAATGCTGCTCAACGAATATCGCCTGAATCCGGCGCGCAAGCAGGATCAGGAAGTCATCGTGAAGCAGATGGAGCAGTTTTTCTTCGGTGAAGGCGCGGCGCGTCCCGCCGAATACGTCCCCCCGACGCACTGAGGGCGATCCGGCGAAAGGCGGCGCGGGGCAAGCCATGCGCAACCGTTGCCGGTTTTGCGATGGGTTACTGACGCGTTACCTCTAACCATCAGCACGCTCCCAATTCATCGCCTCGTAACACTCGTCGGCCACAATGGAAGCTGTGGCGCCGCCGGACACAGCACCGTCGATCGTCGTACCGATCCATGACACGCTGATCCTTTCGGATCTGCACCTGGGCGCGGATATGAGCCGTGCGCGCGAAGCCTTGCGCGTTCTCCAGGAAAACCAATTTCGCCGCCTCATCCTGCTGGGCGATATCTTCGCCGACCTCAATTTCGGACGCCTGAAAAAAGAGCACTGGAAATTTCTCGGCTACATTCGCAAGCTCTCCAATCCCAAGCGCAGGGTCGAAGTGGTCTGGGTCGAAGGCAATCACGACCACGGCCTGGCCCCAATCATGTCCCATCTGGTGGCGTCCGCGTGTACCAGGAATATCAATGGGAATATCAGGGCCTGCGCCACATGTTGTGATCCAAACTCCTAGAAATGCACCGCGATGCCGGTTGAGAACCGCACGCCATTCTGCCCCTGGCCATAGAAACGGGTGTTGATCCAATCGAGCTGTCCACGGAACGTTACCGGCCCGGCAATCCGATAATCCAGGCCACCGCCGACTGCGTTGACAAACGAAGTATCCGAATCGGAGATTCCGTGGTTCCGGCTGATGTGCCCCGCGCCCACCAGGAACTCGGCGAACGGGCGGAAGCGCTGGACCTGCACCGATACTCTCGGGCCGAACAGAACGTTGTGCGCGGCGACATCCGCGCTGGTGCCGCCGAAATTGTGGTTCCCATAATGCCCGTCGACATCGGCCACCAAGCCAATCCACGGCAGGAACTTCCCTTCCAGCGTGAAATCCCACCCATTCAGATTTGAGGTGTCGTTGGAGACGATAGAAGTGCGGTCATAGGAGTAGCCGAAGAACACGTTTCCCTTCGTCGGAATCTGCGCCCAGGCTGCGCCAGCCAGCACAGCTGATAACACAACAAGAGTCCACAGCCTTCGCATAATTTCTCTCCTCGCGTGCGGTTTGAACCGTACGGTGAATATGCAGCCCGAAGAAGAATATAGATGCAATCGGGGCAGAAGAATTTGCCTGCCCGCGCCGCACACTTGGGCACCCTTTTCACATTTGGGCACTCTTTTCACACTTGGGCACCCTTCTGTAGAGACGCGGCTTGCCGCGTCTCCCCGGCGCACTGACAGGTCAGCGAAACAGCGCGGCAAAAAATCCGCCGAGTTTTCTAAAGAACCCGCGCGCCGGTGCGTGCTTCGCCGCTGCGGTTCCCTTGCCAGCCGGTTTCGCGGCTTCGTTCGCGGGTGGAGGAAGTGGAACGTCCAAAGCCGGGACTGCCGGAGGACGCGAATCGAGCGGCAACCTACGCACATCCTCAACCGGCGCCGGCGGAGGCCCGGTCGCGTGGAATACGAACGGCGCCTCTACCTGCACGTGAAGCTCGTTCGGCGCAACGGAGGCGTCAGGCGGAGCGGCAGGTGCCGGCATCGCTGCCTGTAAACCGTCCGAAGGCGTGCTTTCCGGTGGAGCCGCATCAACCACCGGCGCGGGGCTCGCGTTCACGGGCGGAAGTGCTCGGCTCCGACCTTCTCCCGGCGCTCGGCTCTGCATGGGCAGATCATTGGCCGGCAGATCGCTAGCCGCACGCAGCGGTGGATCCCGCGGTGGCGGACATCCGCACTCGAGCGGCACCACCCTGTCCACACGGTCGAGTTGCCCGGAATGAAACATAAGCTGGTCGGTTGCCTTGACCTGATATGTGCGATCGCCAAGCAGTTCGGTAACCATCGCCGAGGCCGTGTTGCCGGGCAGCGCACGCACGCAGGTGTTGCCCTGACTGTCCGCACTGAAGGCGTAGTGGAACTCTCCTGGCCCTACCAGAAGGATGCGGAAGTCGGGCGTCATTACGGAATCGGAAGAAGCGTCGAGGGCGAAGTGCGTTTCCAGGGCGCCCGTGTTCATGCTGAACATCAGGTTATGCCGGCTCTGCGACGGCGTCACCGACACGGTCGTTCCCGGGCAAACATGCACCTCGCCGCCACTCGACAGGCGGAGAACGGCGGTATCGGGACCGGCCGTGATGGCAGAACCCGCGCTCCCGTCATTTCCGCTCAGCGCCAGCGGGCCAGCCGCGCGCACCGCCACCACCGCCGGCTGCGGCCCAGGCGTCAGGCTGGGAACTGTCGCTGATTCAAAGGGAGAACTCCTCGACGGACCGGGGCTTTTTCCGAGATGCACGACCAGGCGGTTTCCGGCGGCATCCCAGGTGTAGGCGCGCGGCGCGAGCAGATCTACAACCACGCGGGCAACCGGCGGATTCTGCTGAAATTGGTCGGCGCGGATCGCGCGGATCTGATCGCCTTGTACGTTGATCCGCTTCTCCTGCGTTTCCAGCCGCGCGTTCGCCAGGTCGATCACCAGCCGATCGGGGTCGCTGATCGCCTGGATGGAAGGTACCAGCGGCCTCGTCGAAAGAATTTCCACGGCCGGTCCATCCTTCTCCTGCACGATCCGGAAGCTCTTAATGGCGGCGATCTTGCTCGTTACCAGAGAAGAAGCGGCAGGCTTGGAGTCGGGCTTGGTGGTCTGGGAACGAAGCCACGGTGCTCCGAGCACGAGCATTCCGACCACAACAACCACGCACAAATCCGCCCGCAAACTGCGGGTGCGGGTGCCCCACCCTAACGTCGTGCTTTTCGACGTTAGGGTGGGCTCGCCAGACGACGGCTGGCGGAACCGAGGATTCGGCGGGAAGTCTTTCACGGAAGCGCTCGAGTGTTAGACAAACCATACCACTCGCGGGTTCGCGGAGAAAGATGCGCGGAGAAAGTCCCATGAAAAAAACGTCGAGGAAAGTTCGCGAGGGACTACGAGTCAGCCAGGAACTCGTACTCGTCAATGACGGCTGCCACCGCCAACTTGCTGGCGGGATTGCCGCCCTCGACCCGCACCACGCGGCCCTTGCAACGCACCCTGATACTTTCCGTCAGCGTGATTTCGGGCGGCAGGGTCAGGGTGAAATCAATCGCGGAACCCGCCTGAATGGCCGAATCGACATAGAAGCAGATTCCGCGTGCGCTGACATCGCGGGTCTGCGCCGCGTGCTCCGGCTCATTTTCTCCGTAACGGACGGTTACCGGCAGGCGCAGCGCGAAGCGGCGCGTAGCCCGCTTGTCATTATTATTATTATTGTCCTGGTCCTGCTGGGTCTCGGCCATCGGACCTCCTCAAAAGCACGGTTGCAAAGTTTCAAGGTTGCAGAGTTTCAAAGACTTGTCGAAATCGACTGTAAGCATGGCAATTAGCGGCCAGCCTGTCAAGAAGCAAGGTTGCAAGGTTTCAGAGTTTCAAAGATTCGTCGCGCTTCGGTTCGCAGGCCTTTTACTTTTTCTCCTTGCAACCTTGAACCCTGGCTGCTACGGCTACAATAGACTCGGGTCTTCGAGCATGGTGTTCGTCCTCGATAACTACGATTCGTTCACTTACAACCTCGTCCAGTATCTTGGCGAACTGGGCGCCCAGGTTGAGGTTCGCCGCAACAACGAAGTGACCGTCGAAGAGGTCGAGGCGATGCATCCCCAGCGTATCGTGGTTTCTCCCGGACCCTGCACTCCGCGGGAAGCCGGCATCAGCATCGAACTGATCCGCCATTTCGCGGGCAAGGTGCCCATCCTCGGCGTCTGCCTCGGACATCAGGCGATCGGCGCTGCCTTCGGAGGCCAGGTGGTTCGCGCGAAGAACCTGATGCACGGCAAGACCAGCCAGGTCGAGCACGACGGCAAGACCATTTTCCGCGGCCTCGCTTCTCCGATGACCGCGACCCGCTATCACTCGCTGATCGTCGCCGAAGATGGCCTGCCGAGCGATTTAGAAGTCAGCGCCTGGACCCACGACAGCGATGGAACGAGAGTCATCATGGGCCTACGGCATAAGAAGTTCGCCGTGGAAGGCGTGCAGTTTCATCCCGAGAGCGTCCTGACCGGCGAGGGGAAGAAACTGGTGGCGAATTTTCTGCGGAGTTAATCCCACTCATCGCAAGAAGCGCGATGAGTTGGGCACCCGGCAATATGACACTATACCCCGCACACTCAACTTACTCCGAGTGCTATAGATGAAATCTCATACTATCCCGCAAAGACTCCTTCAACAATTCGCTTATCAGGATGTTCATACCAAGTCGCTTCGATTATGGAGATATGAAAAGGGTAGAAAACCCTACTGGAAGGCATCTCCAGAAAGCGCGACAGCGTTTGATAGTCATTTCGCCGATCCCAAAGACACCAGTTTGGAAACCGAAATCGAAAAGCGGCTCGCCAGTGAAATCGAGGATCCAGTAAACCAGTTCATCTCCCGTTTCTTCGACTCGTCGTTTGTGCTGACGGATCCCCAGCGCGAACAAATGACCCGATATGTGACCTTGCTCTTTAGTCGTTCTAGAGCATCCCGAGCGGCGGTGAGGCATCGTGAAGATATGAAGGTCCATGCCCTGAAAACATTCCTAGCGAACGAACAGCAGCTAGCCACCGTTGCTGCTCAATGGAATCTCGACGCGTACTTCAATCGTGTACGACTAGGGAGTCTCATTACGACGGACGATGTGGCAGGCGTCGCTCGAAAGCTCAGCGCTCACTATGACGCTACGTCCTCCGAGCAAAAATCTTATGTCACAGGTATTGTGCATTTTATGAGTTACCTTGACGAAGCAATGTTTTGCGGGGAGTGGAGGCTGGTATGCACGACGTCAGATGACCCTTTCATCCTTTCGGATTCGCCAGTTGTGACTTGGGATCGCAGGGAGTCAGTCGGCATTTCGCATGGTGTCGGTTTTTGGGAGCCAAACGTGGAGGTCTTCCTGCCTGTCTCGCCTCTGACTTGTCTGCACATCCTACCTAAAGTCCAAAGAACTCGGGCGGTCGTCGAACCACATGTCGGGGAAGTTAATACTGCTCAAGCGGCATTCGCTTACCACACGTGTTTCGCGAATCAAAGTAAATCAGAAATCGACAATATCGTGCAACACTCCATCTCAACCGCCATACTTGGCGAAAACGTCTTCACCCTCTGGAACAGGAATTATGACAATCTAATCTTCGACATCCTGATGGAGAGGAGTAGAACCGCCTCATCGAGGTAGTTCGCGGACGGCTTGGCTGTGTGTACACACCCTCACAATCTTTAACGGGGAAGTGATGAGGATATCCTCCACGTAAACGTGCTACTATTCGCCGCCCCTCGCCATCTCCACCGCCCGCAGCACCGCCCGCGCCTTGTTCTCCGTCTCTTCGAACTCACGCTGCGGATCGGAATCGGCCACAATTCCCGCGCCTGCCTGTAAATACGCCTTCTTGCCCTTCATGAGCAGAGTCCGAATCGCGATGCACGAATCCAGATTTCCCGCGAAATCGGCATAGAGGACTGACCCGCCATACACTCCGCGCCGCGCCGGCTCCAGTTCTTCGATGATCTGCATGGCGCGAACTTTGGGCGCGCCACTTAGCGTTCCGGCGGGAAAGCAGGCGGCGAAGGCGTCCATGGCATTCAGTTCGGGACGCAGCCGCCCTTCGAGCGCTGAAACCAGGTGCATGACGTGCGAGTAGCGCTCCACGTACATCAGATCGCGAACTTTTACCGATCCATACTCGCTGACCCGGCCCAGGTCATTGCGGCCAAGATCCACCAGCATGACGTGTTCGGCGCGTTCTTTTTCGTCCGCGAGCATTTTCTTTTCGAGCGCCGTGTCTTCCGCTTCGTCGCGGCCACGCGGATGCGTCCCCGCAATGGGACGGTATTCGAGCTTTCTTCCAACGGCACGCACCAGCATTTCGGGAGACGAGCCCAGCACGTGCATTCCTGTAGAGTCTTTCCGCCCGCCATTTTTCTGCCCACCCCGGAAGCGCAAGAAATACATGTACGGTGACGGATTCACCGTCCGCAGCGCGCGGTACAGATCGAGCGGGGCGACTCCCGGTTCGAAATCCCAGCGCTGCGAAAGCACGACTTGGAAAATATCCCCGGCGGCGATGTACTCTTTGGCGCGGCGGACGCTTTCCAGAAACTTCCGCTTCGGGGTGCGCGCCCGCGTCTTCAGCTTTGCCGTCGCCAGTTTTGACTTCGCCGCGGCTTTGCGCCAGTACGCCGGCTTCCATCCTGCGGCGAGCTTTTTCTCGATGCGCGTGATGTCCTTCACGGCCCGCTCGTAGGCGGCTTTGGGCGCTTCCCGCGTCACGTCGGCCGAGGCCACAATATGGATCTGGTGGCGCAGATGATCGAAGGCGAGCACGCGGTCGAAGAACATCAGCACGCAATCGGGAACCTCGAGATCGTCCGCGGCATGCTCTCCGATGTTCTCCAGCCGCCGCACCATGTCATACCCGCAATACCCGACCGCGCCGGCGCTGAACGGCGGCAGCCCTGCCATCGCCGCTGGCCTATGTTGCTGCAACAGTTCCTTGATGGTGGCGAAAACATCTCCCGTACGCCGCTCGACTTTATGGCCGCGTTCGAGCTTGATCGCAGCGCCTCGCGCCTCCAGCCGCAGAAACGGACGCACGCCAAGAAACGTGTACCGTCCAATTTTTTCTCCCCCTTCGACCGACTCCAGCAGGAAGGCATCGGGCTCTCCGTCAGAGACAGCAAGAAAGGCGGAAACCGGTGTCAGCAGGTCGGCGGAGATCGACTTTGCCACCGGAACCAGCGTGGCGCCGCGCGACAGGCGCAGGAATTCTTTGTAGTCGGGACGGATCATGCTTCTCCCCAGGATGCCATTATAAGGAAGCCTATCTCTGTACCCATGTTTCCTTTCCGGCACTCCCTCGCTTGCCTAGCCTGCGGCCCGGCAATATACTTTGCGAGGCTTGCCTGACGACTTGGAGAAGCAATCCCAACCGCAATCATACGGAGACTTTTGTGAAAACCATCGACCTCGAACAGGAAACCAATCCCTGGCAGGCGCAAGCCGCCCGCTTTGACCTCGCCGCCCATAAGCTGAATCTTGATGAAGGACTGTGGAAGGTCCTGCGCAGTCCGAGTCGCGAAATTATCGTTCATATCCCGGTACAGATGGACGACGGACACCTCGAAGTCTTTACCGGATACCGCGTGCAGCACTCCATTGCGCGCGGCCCGGCCAAGGGAGGCTTGCGCTACGGGCCCGACGTGAACCTCGACGAAGTCCGCGCCCTGGCCAGTTGGATGACGTGGAAGTGCGCCGTGGTGAACATTCCCTTCGGTGGCGCCAAGGGCGGCATCATCTGCGATCCGCACAAGATGTCGCAGGGCGAACTGGAGCGCATGACCCGCCGCTATACCGCCGAGCTCTTCGATTTCATCGGGCCGGAAAAGGACGTCCCCGCGCCCGACGTGAACACCAACGAACAGACCATGGCTTGGATCATGGACACCTATTCCATGCACGCGCGCCAGACCTGCACCGCGGTCGTTACTGGGAAGCCGATCAACATTGGCGGATCGCGCGGACGCCGCGAGGCTACGGGGCGCGGCGTGCTCATGGTCTGCGACCAGGCGATCAAGAAACTGCGCCTGAATCGCGACACCACCCGCGTCATCGTGCAGGGCTTCGGCAACGTCGGTTCGAACGCGGCCCGCCTCATGGCGGAGGCCGGATACAAGGTCATAGGCATCATCGAGGTGGGCGGAGGTCTGTACAAGAAGGACGGCATCGACCTGGAAGCGCTGTGGGAATTCCGCCAACGCAATGGCACCATTCATGGATTCCCGGGCGCCGAGAAGTACGATCCGGCCGAGCTTTTGCTGGTCGACTGCGACATTCTGATTCCCGCGGCGACCGAGAACCAGATCACCAGCCAAAATGCGGACCGCGTGAAGTGCAAGATCCTGGCCGAAGGCGCGAATGGTCCGACAACCGCCGCGGCCGACGATATTCTTTCCGAGAAGAAAGTCTTCGTGATTCCCGACATTCTGGCCAACGCCGGCGGGGTCACTACTTCCTACTTCGAGTGGGTACAGGATCGCCAGGGCTACTTCTGGAAAGAAGCGGTAGTCAACGAGCATCTGGAAGAAATCATGGATGAGGCGTTCGACGATGTTGTCCGGTACTCCGAAACTCATGGCGTGAACAACCGGATCGCCGCCTACATGCTGGCAATCGATCGCGTGGCCTACACCATCCGCCAGCGCGGAATCTATGCCTAGGCATATTCTCCGGGGCTTCCAGCGGAGAGGCCCTTCGTAGTTCGGATTGACCCCCAGTGCCTCACGGTGTAATCATGCTGGGGCAATCTCAACATTGCCTGTGTTTTCGCAGGTACGTCCAAAGAGTATTGATCCGTAAACAACGGGGCATGCGGACTCTTAATCTCGCGAGGAAAAAATGAATCACTCCCAAAGCAAAATTCTGTGGATGCTCGCTTTCTGTCTGCTGCTTACGGTTGCCATTCCGCCTGCTTTGGCAAAGACGCAGGCGACGTCAAGCGACACCAGCTCGGACACCGCCGCCACTAAGAAGGCCGCGAAGAAAGCCAAGAAGGAAAAGGCCGCTGCCGACAAAAAGGCTGCCGCCGCGGACAAGACCGCCGCTGCTGCGGATAAATCTGCTGCTGCCGCACACAAGTCTGCCGCTGCTGCGGATAAGTCTGCTGCCAGCGATACAGCGGCCGCGAAGAAGTCGCGGAAGAGCAAGAAGGCGGCAGCGGGCGATAGCGCCTCGAAGACGGCGGCTGCCGACACGGCGGCGCCCGCCGAAACAACGGCCAGGAAGAGCCGCAAGAAATCCAAAGCAGCGGATGCCAGTGCCGCACCCGCCAGCCGTGCTGCGGCTCCAGCTGCTCCTGCTGGTTCCAGCGCTGCGCCGGCTGCTCCCGCCGCCCCGGCATCCTCTGGCAACATGGCCGCACCCAAGAAGACGACGACCAAGGCAACGGCGGGGACGTCCTCCAGTCCGGAGATTGCCGCCGCGCAGGCCAGCGGCAAGGTCTGGGTCAACACCGAGAGCGGTGTCTACCACAAGAGCGGCCGCTGGTATGGCAAGACCAAGACTGGGAAGTTTATGACCGAATCCGAAGCCAAGGCTGCCGGCTACAAAGCGGCTCAGAAGGAATAGGGAGAAAACGACCATGACCAGAAATTTCATGACCAGAATTCTCGTCGCAGTTTTCGCGTTTACCCTGATCAGCGGAATGGCTGTGGCGCAAACCGCCAAGAAGCCGGCCAAGGCTGCTACTGCGGCGGCCGCCAATGCCGATCTGCTCGACATCAACTCGGCGACCAAAGAACAGCTCGATGCTCTGCCGGGCATCGGAGCGGCTTACTCCCAGAAAATTATTGACGGGCGCCCCTATACGAAGAAGACCGACCTGACGAGGAAGAAGATTATTCCCGCAGCCACCTACGCGAAGATCAAAGACAAGATTATCGCAAAACAGAAGTAAGAACACGGTGCCCGACCACAGCAACCTTATTGAGATGGCGTCCAACATGCTCAAGAACCTTGAGACAAAAGCCTCCTGAATTTTATGGGGCACACGACCGCTTGAACCAAGACGATCACAGTCAAGCCGATCGGAGCCGGATCGATTTGATTCCGGCTACACTGCCCGAACACCTCGAACAAGTCCGTGCCCTCTTCCTCGATTATCGGGGATCTCTCGGCTTCAGCTTGTGTTTCCAGAGTTTCGATGAGGAGTTGAAGAACCTTCCGGGCGCGTACGCCCCGCCCAGCGGCAGATTGCTGCTGGCCCGATCCGCGGACCACGCCGCCGGATGCGTTGCATTGCGCAAACTTGATACCGGTATCTGCGAGATGAAGAGGCTTTACGTACGGCCCGACGATCGCGGCCTGGGCCTGGGCCGGATGCTGGTGGAACGCCTGATCGCCGAAGCGCGGGCCATCGGCTATGAGCGGATGCGTCTGGATACGATTGCATCGGCAATGAAGGATGCGATCGCGCTCTATCGTAGGATGGGTTTCCAGGAAATCGCGCCGTATTCTTCAGTTCCCATCGAAAGCGCCCTCTGGATGGAATTACTGTTGTAGATGGCGGTCCACAGCTCTCACGACCGTGGGCTTGGGCGCCGCAGCCAAGGACGGTGGCGCGGTTTTGATCGCGGGCGTGGCTGCCGCGGCAGGAGTCTGGGATTGGGTTCCGGCTCGGTCCAGGGGAGTCGACGTCAGGGAGTGGCCGAGGACGACGATATCCACGCGGCGGTTCATGCCGCGGCCTGCCGCGGTGGAATTGGGTGCGACCGGGTGATACTCGGCGAATCCGGCGGCGCTCAGATGATCGGGACTGAAGCCGTCGCGGACGATGAGCAGCCGCACAATTTCGGTTGCCCGGGCGGTCGAGAGTTCCCAGTTTGAGGGAAACTGGGCGTTGTGAATGGGCGCGTTATCGGTGTGGCCCTCGATGCGCAAGCGATAGTCGCGCTGGTGCAGCATGTCGGCGATGCGGTCGAAGGCGGCCTGCGAACTGGACTTCATCCGGGCGGAGCCGCTTTCGAAGAATCCCACCTCGCGCAAACTGATCACCAGACCGTCGGGCTCGCGGCGCATGGCAATTTCCTTGCGTTTGATTTCCGAGGCAAGCGCGGTCTCCAGTTCAGTCTCCAGCTCGGCCAGATCGCCGTTCTCGATGCCCATGCCTGTGCCAAGCGCGCCCTCGGGGTGAGACACGATTCGGCCCAGTCCCGCGGTGCGCTCCGTGTTTTCGATGGCTTGCACAGTGCTGAAGGGCATGGGCTCGGCGACGTCGATCGGCACTTCTGTGGTGGAAGCCTGAAAGACGCCCATCTCCTGGAAAGCGACCTGAATGGCTAAAGCCAGCTTTCCGACTTTTCTCTTGTCCACTTGCGACGAGGCGTAGAGCACGACGAAGAAGGCAAACAACAGGGTGATGAAGTCGGCATAGGAAACCAGCCAGCGATCGCGATTGGCGCGGCTCTTGGGTCGCTTGCGGCGGCTCATACGTTGGACGTCTCAGCAACCTCGGCAGGTTCGTGGGCGGCGGTGAGGAACCCCAGCAGCTTCTCTTCCAGCATGTGCGGGTTCATGCCTTCGAGGATGGAAACGACCCCTTCCAGCGTCATTTCGCGGATGATCTGCTCATCGCGGAGGCGAATCTTCAGTTTTCCAGCCGCAGGCAGCAACAGGAGGTTGGCGGCGCCCACTCCATATAGGGTGGCCACAAAGGCCACGGCAATCCCTTTTCCAACTTCGTCGATTTTGTCCAGGTGCTGCATCACCTGGATCAGACCCAGCACCGCTCCGATGATGCCGATGGTGGGGGAAAATCCGCCGGCCGATTCGAAAAGCTGGGGAATCTTCTCTTCCTGTTCTTCTTTGTTCTCCAATTCGAGTTCCATGATTTGGCGGAGTTCCTGCGAATCCGTGCCGTCCACCGCCAACATCAGGGCGCGCCGCAGAAAGGGCTCGCGAATGCTCGGGAGTTCCTTGTCGAGCGAGATGATGCCGTCCCGCCGCGCCTGATTGGCGTACTTGACCAGAAGTTCGACCGTCGATTGCGCATCCTGTGCGGGCTCGACGAACACCTGCGCCAACCGCCGGAACGCATTCGACGCCACGGGCAAGGGATACTGGATGAGGATCGCGCCCAGCGTGCCCCCGATCACGATCAAGGCGGCGGTGGGTTGGAGCACCTGGCCGATATTTCCGCCCTCCAACATCAAACCGAGCAGAATGCCGCCGATCGCCAGCACCAGACCGCCAAGGGTTGCCTTATCCACGAGGGTTCCTATTTCCCGCCGGCCGGTTGACCATTGCCCTCGGCATTGCCATTCACGAGGGACGGAAGCGCGGAGCGGTTGTCCCACCACAGCATGATCCCCTGCAACACCGAGCGGCGGAACTGCACCACCCGTTCGAGGACATCCTGGGCGCTTTCGCGAACCACAATTTTCTCGCCATTCACCAGGGTGATGACGGTATCGGGGGCCTGCTCCACGAACTTGATCAGGTCGGAATTGACGGCCAGCGGGTGATTGTTGAGGCGGGTGAGTTGGATCATGTATGGCTCCTGGACGGTCGAAGGCCCGCCACTTGTAAGGCTCCAGCAATAAGGATCGGCAGAAAGGGTGAGGGTGCGGAGAGAGGCCGAAAGGAGGTGGGTTACCTAAGAGCTACGCCGGGTGGTACCTGTGGAAATAAAGCCTGGACATCACCAGCCGATGATCCCTGTGAACACAATTGGGTTCCGCAGGACAAACGGAACGAGCTCCGGGAAGGTTTCGGGGACGGATCCCAAAATCGGAACCAACATTC